>JAYTON010000302.1:0-11590 GCA_043747725.1 Saprospiraceae bacterium | reverse complement strand
CGTTAGACGTCCGTTTGTAAGGCGGCAACCAATTGACTTTGACTCCCGTAGCTGGAGCGATGCCTCGATTAGTCAGTGTCAAAGTATATTTCACATAGCCATAAAGGGGTAAACCATCGTTATCGGCGTTGAGTTGTAGGTCTAAATCGGGTATTTCAGGCACAAGCGGCGTGGAATTGTCGTAGCGATGGATAGCCGTATTGGAGAATTGTGCCCAAGCGATATTGTTATCCACAATTTCTAATTGCCCATTGATATAGTATTCAAGCCCCAAAATATCAGCGTATCGTCTATCGAGTATTGAAGGACCAATATCCTTCCGAGAGTTCCAAGTTTTACCCAAATCGTTGGTCGCAGCTGTAAAAGTGACTTTGCTCACAGTGTCTTGGAAAATAGCCATCATTGTTTGGGTATTCGGAATATTGTCAATTGGAAAAGAAACAAGCCCTGGATATTTACTGCTTTCCTGCCAAGTCGCGCCACCGTCGATGGTGTAAAGTGGCGATTTCATATCAATTGTTCCAATACCCCTCAGTACCATACCATTATTGGCATCGGTGAAGCAGAATCGTGCTTCAAAAACTACTCCTGTTGTAAAGAATGCGCCTGCAGTCCAGTTTCTGCCTCTATCAATAGATCGCATAATGCGCCAATTAAGGTCACCTGTTTCAGAATTAAAAACGTAGGTTTCCAGAAAAAGAATATCACCCAGAACTTGAAATTTTCCAAGATTGGTAAACTCCTCAGCCATAGGTTGCGGCAAATTGCTTTGTGGAATACGCGTAAATGTATTGCCTCCGTTGGTTGTATATGCAGCAAAAAAACCTAAACTATCAGGATCACCCACATAAACGCCGTTATTAGCATCATAAAAATGAATCAATCCGGGGAATGTTGTAGGTGCATATGGCATATTTTGCCAAGTCAAACCACTGTCCACAGTCCGACGGAAGAGAAAAGGTGGTTGACCCGAATGAAGCCCTGCCAACAGATAGGCTGTTTTGCTGTCGTAAGCCTGAATGTGGTAATAGTAATCGTCTGTAGTAAATACTGTACCTAATTTGTAGGTTGTGCCGCCATCGCTGG
The DNA here is from genome assembly GCA_043747725.1 of Saprospiraceae bacterium. Classification (GTDB taxonomy): domain Bacteria; phylum Bacteroidota; class Bacteroidia; order Chitinophagales; family Saprospiraceae; genus JAAFJT01. Next base: position 10,504 of record JAYTON010000302.1, on the reverse strand, counting down.
TTCTGATGAATTGAGTAACATGGGCGGAATCCAGCCCTCCTAAATTTTGATTGGCTGTCCACATAGTATTTTTACCAATGGCTTGCATGGTGTAAAGCCCCTTCATAGCAGGGGTATTTTGTTTGACCCATTGAGCCGAAGCAGATGATTGAGTGAAAAGGGAAAAGAAAAGGGATAGCCCTAAAAAGAGCGTGTTACGCACTGTAATAATTTTCATAGTTAAATAAATTTTCAAAAGGTTAATAAATGTTTTTCTAAATTAAAATAGTCGGGTGTTAAAAAGTATTGAGTTAGCAAATGTTGATTGGCTTGTGCAAAATTACCCTTGTTTCAAAAAATTGTATTGGATAAATGCGAACTAATGTGGAGCAACACCCATTTCATTCAAGGTCTTTATAAAAATAACTATTGATTTCATTTTCTACATTTTCAGGCATTAAACTCTTAAAAAATTGGAAGGGTGTTTGACCTGCATATTCTTTAAAATCTCGAATAAAATGCGATTGGTCGTAATAGCCGTAATCACTTATCAGTTTTGATAAAGATATTCCCGAAGGGATAAATGAGGGCGTCGTCACGACTTGCCCGACAATGGCTTTGAACCTCGTAATACGGGCATATTCCTTAGGTGAAAAGCCGATTTGAGCAGCAAATTGCTTCTCTAACCATCGGCGGCTGATGTGAAATTTATCTTCTAAATGTTTGATTGTGACAACCCCTTTTTGTTGACAAATATAATTGGCTACAGGGGACATATCTTTTACCGAAAACGGTATCTTTAAATGGCTAAAATATTTGAGCAAATAGGTTTCTACTAACTGCAAGGCTTTTGTTTTCTCAACGACCGTTTCTAATTTTTCACTTAAATCAGCAAATCTTTTTTTCATACCCAAAGCATCTAAAGAAAAACCTTGATTGATAATACCTGTTGCGTTGTCTTTCAATAAATGATGCACGCCAACAGAAGTAAATATAGCCACAATGGTATTTACATCTTTACCAAATAGGCAATTAAGCGGCTCATTGTGCATACCGCCTAACCACGAATCATGCTTATGAAATGTATAGTTTCTATTCGGCGAATTGGGGAATTCATACCGAATATTGGATTTGTCAGAGCCAAAATGAAATAATAAACAGGAGTCGGTCGTCGCCGTCAAGAGTGAGTTGGCAGGTGAGCTTTCTTGAGCTTGCATCAGAAAAAAGAAACGGATATAAGGCTTCAATGCCGGCTGGACGAGGTGTATAGAAAATTCAGTCATGAGTTTTCATCGTTTTATAGGTTAAAATTTAAGGCTAAAATGATTTAGAGCTCATCATTCAATCAAGTGAAATCTTTTAGATGTTCATATCAATTAATACTTCAAAAACTGTAATCTTAACATAAAAAGGTATTTTGTTTTTGTTAGAAGTTGAAAAAAATGTATTTGACTGAAAAAAAGTATTAACGGAATTGAATATTATAAAAAATACCCCTCCTGCCGCGCTCTGCTCGCAGTGACAATGACACATGAGGAGGAGGTAAATTTTCAATAATGCACCCACTTGGAAACCGTCAATCCTTCTTTATCCGCCCAACGATTGATTACTTTCAATTCAACTTCGGATGGTAGTCGATTGTATCTACCGCGCACTTGCACAATCGTATTGCTCGGCATACTGAGTTCAATGGTCAAAAGGTTGTTTTTGTTACTAAAACCCTCTTGCAACGTCATTGACCAAATAGAGGTGCGCCCCAATACGCAGGCGTGGGTATATGAATAAACGCAATGGTTCATCGTCCGCCCTTCTTTGAGCAGCGCAGGCGATGTGATGATTTGCTCAATGGTAAAAATTTTAGCACTTTCATCGCTCGTACCTTCGCGATGTTTAAAGTTTCGGATAGGTGCGGCTTTCCAAAACAAAGGCTCTTTTGCCCCTTTTTGATGAGTCTCCATGTACATAGCGCGATGCCAAGCATCCACAGCCGACAATAATGCCGCCACTGTTCGACCTTTCATGCTAAAATGCGGCATCGCAGGCGCATTGATAACCACTTGATTAAAATTCATGAGGTGTACATCAGGACGGTTTTCAAATTTCACATTTTGAATATAGTCCACAATCGGTTGGATACGACTTTGCTCCAACATCGGATTTTGAATAAAAAAACGAATAACCGTTTCCCAAAATTCATCTTGCTCAAAATATTGACCCAAACGAGTCGCTAAAAGAGTACGCACCAAACGCTCATTCCCACCCATATTGATCACTTGTGCATAGCGCAAGGCTTCAGTCACTGAATACTGAGGGGGGGTATGCATGAATTGATGCGCCATTTTCACCGTCATTTTAATCGGGCAATGAGGTAATTTACGCACGCTGCCGCCTTGTGCCAAATGAATAAACCATTGAGCATACAAAGGATTTTTATCAAAAAAAGCCGAATCCATAAACGCAGGAATAGTATAACTTGCAAAAAGGAAACGCACCAATTCTGAAAACTGACGATAACGATTATGCGATTTAGGTTTCCACTCTTGCACATCGCGCACGCGGCAACCTAAATAACGCGACACCATCAAATACCCCCGCATCAAGTCATCTTCTATCAAAACATTAATGCCTTTTTCATCCAAAGCATTGAAAAAATATAAAGCTCGATGCCGCTCATAGGTTTGAAACTTATGCTCCGCAACAAGGCGTTTCAAAGAGTTGGCATTATCCTCTTTCCCTTCAAAGGCTTCGATGAGAAACCATTTGAAAGTATTATTAGGTGCTTTTGAGCGTGAAAACTGGAGAATTTGATTGTATAAATACTGATAGTTATCCGCCACCAGCAGTTTGTTTGAACGATCCATGTCCGTATTTGATTATTAAAATTAATAATAGGACATTCAGGCAAGACATAAAAAAGCCCGAAATGCACTTTTCGAGAGGCATTTCGGGTGGAATCGTTCTTTTGGTTGGTTTCCTTCAGAAGGAATTTTTCATCACAAAAAAAAACGACTACCTCAACCGAATACGCCTATGGTATCTGGGGCAACTCAACTGAGGGGTTGAGCAATTGCCTATTTCGGAATGGGAAAGCCGGACTTTCATTGTATTTTTTTTATGATGAAAAAAAGATTTTTTATTGAATAGGTAGGGAGAACCATATTAATGAATGTAAAAAAAGTTCCTAATGGCAATTAAAAAGAAATTGCTAATTTTGTAAAACATAAAATTTAAGACAATGGTAGGCATTCAAAAAAAAATAACATACACTGATTTTCGCTACATGGAAATACACTTTTAGATTTATTTGAAATTGAAGGAAAAATAAAATCAGCTTTGTTTGCGGATTTAGACTTGGATGTGAAAGAAATTTTTAGTTAATTGATACGATAAACTTTGTGCATGAAAAATTATAGGTCGTTCTTATTCATTTTGTTGCTGATACTGAGGGGGTCTTTCCTCATGAGTCAAGTGACTCTCACGGAATCAAATTTGCCCATTATCACCATTAATACCAACGGAAAGACTATCCCCGACGAACCCAAAATCACGGCTGATATTCGCTTCGTTTTTAATGCCTATGGCTTGACAAAACCCACCGATACCGCCAATATTTACTACGGCAAAGTGGGTATCGAGACGCGCGGCTCTACTTCTCAATCGCTTTCTCCTAAAAAACCTTTTTCAATTGAACTACGTGATACAGCAGGCAATGCCAAAGAAGTAGTGCTGTTCAAAGGTTGGACAAAAATTGAAGATTATGCTTTGGTTGCGCCATATGCCGATAAATCGCTTATGCGGGATGCCCTCACTTACCATTTGGCAAGCACGATTATGCCTTATGCCCCCAAAACCCGTTTCTGCGAACTGACGCTGAACGGCGATTATCAAGGCGTTTATGTCATAACAGAGCATATTAAAAGGAAGCGATTAGGCATTTCTAAAGCCGATTCGCTCGCTACATCAGGCGATGCACTGACGGGCGGCTACATCCTCAAAATGGATAAAACAACGGGCGACCCGAATGGCATTTCAAGTAGTTTTAACTCGCAATATACTGAAATCAACGGTAAAAGTACCTATTATGTCTATCATTATCCAAAGCCAGAGGATATAAAACCTGCGCAAGTGAATTATATCAAAACGCTTGTCAGAGCCTTTGAAAAGGCAATGAAAAGTGATAAATTCAACGATGATACTGAGGGGTATGCCAAGTATTTTGACGTCTCCACTTTGATAGATTATTGCATTATGAATGAGTTGACGAAGAATGTGGATGGCTATCGCCTGAGCACTTATTTCTTTAAAGATAAAAATAGCATCAATCCAAAATTTCAGATGGGACCCGTTTGGGATTACAATATTGCATTGGGCAATGCCTATTATTGTCAAGGCGGTGAACCTTCTGGTTGGGCATATCAATTCAATAAAGTTTGCTCGACAGATACTTGGGTGGTGTCTTTTTGGTGGGAAAAATTGTTTACAGATATAAAATTTAAAGTAAAATTGAAGGAACGCTGGACTCAATTGCGTCAAAATCAGTTGAGTACACCTCGTATAATGGGTGTGATTGATTCATTCAATTACCTATTATCAGCTGCACAAGGGCGTAATTTTAAAAAATGGAACGTACTCAATACATATGTCTGGCCCAATAGAAAAGTGAATGGAACGTACCCCAACGAAATAGCCTATTTGAAAGACTGGCTCAATCAAAGATTGGCTTGGTTAGATGGTCAAATCAAAGCTTTAAAAACGGCTGAACATCCGCGCGATGAGTTCAATTTAGAAGTGTTTCCGAACCCCTCAGTATCGGGCGGCGAAGTCCGTTGGGCGTATTATTTAACCTATGATTCAAACCTCACTTTGAAAATATACAATACAATGGGTCAGTTAGTAGAACAGCAGGATGTGAAGCAGAATGCAGGTGATAACAATCTCTATTGGTATAAAAATGCACCAAAAGGCTTGTTTATTTATAATCTGTTTCTGAATGGGTCGCGTTGGAAAACGGGAAAATTGAGTCGGCTGTGAGTTTGACACATATTTTTTTTGACACATAGTTCACATAGTTTTTTCTATGTGAACTATGTGTCAAAAAAAATATGTGGTGAATAGAAAAAAATATGCGTCAAAAAATGGTATAAAAATCTTTGGTTAAATTTTTATACCCCTCAGTATAATCATTCCTTTCATCCGAATTTTGGATAATGAGTTTATCTTTGACCAAAGGTTTTTCAGACAATTCTAATTGGAGCAACAAACGCTCGATGCCTTTACTCGCTAAGGTATGCACCTCCGTAATTTTAGTCGTATAAAAACCATAAGAGCGAGCTATTTCCATAAACCTCATGCCTTCAATCAAGGGTAAAATCAAGCAAAACTTACCAGTTTTAGTCAACAGTTGCTGCGTAGAGTGGAGCAAATCACCATGCGATAATTTGACGGTGTGCCTGACATTGGTTTTATCTTGATTACTCGAAAAAGTACCGCCGCTAAAGAAAGGTGGATTGCTGACCACGAGATCGTATTTTATGTCACTCGCTTTAGCAAAGTCTTGAATAGAACTGTGAAAAACAGTCAACCGCTCAGCAAAAGGCGATTGACTCATATTATCTTTGGATTGGGTGAATGCCGCATCATCTATTTCGACAGCATGGACGATAATCTTTTCTAATACATCTTGAGGAACAATATTTTCAGTGCGTTGTGCCATCATCAGAGCAATAATGCCCGTGCCGCTACCAATATCCAGTATTTTGGGGGCGTGCGTTATGTCTGCCCAAGCACCTAAAAGTACGCCGTCCGTACCCACTTTCATAGCGCAACAATCCTGTTCGACTTTAAACTGTTTGAATGTAAATGGTTTGCTCACTGTCTTCTTTTCTTGAAGCATACATTTTTCAGAATTGAGTTTGATTAATTATTTTACGATAGATGGTTGGCATATTAAACGAAATAAACGAATTTTAGTTTATGCGTTATTTGAAATATAAAAATACAAAATTTGTAGAATTAATTGCAAAATTAGTTTTTTGAGAAGAATTCTATTGATTATTTCAAAAAATAAAAAAATTGATGCTCAAAGCTCACATCGGCTACTTAAATTTGCCCTATTATTCTGAAAATTATGAATTTATTCAGCGAAATCACCTTCCTCCTCAGAAAAGAAGCCACTCTGGAGCTGCGGCATAAATATGCTATCAGCGGTATTTTGTTGTATGTCACTTCTACGGTTTTCGTAATTTATTTATCATTTATCAAAGTTGACCCGACTGTTTGGAACACTTTGTTCTGGATAGTGTCCCTTTTTGCTTCCATCAATGCGGTGATGAAAAGCTTTTTCCAAGAGAACTCTGCGCGGCAGCTTTTCTATTTTCAACTCGTGAATCCGATAGCGGTTATCTTATCCAAAATCATTTATAATATCTGTTTGTTATTTATTATCAATGTTTTAACCTTTGTGATGATGACCATTATGGTCGGCAACCCTATCAATAACACCCCTCAGTATTTCCTCGCTATTTTGCTCGGTAGCATTGGTTTTAGTATTACTTTTACTTTTATTTCCGCCATTGCTGCCAAAGCAAATAACTCGGCGACGATGATGGCGATTCTGAGTTTTCCAGTTGTGTTGCCTATATTAGTCACTTTGATTAAACTCTCAAAAAGTGCCATTAGAAATACGGATACAGCGTGGGTAAGAGATGTTTTGATGTTGGGCGCAATAGATATGATTTTGATTGCATTATGCTTTTTATTGTTTCCGTTTTTGTGGAGAGACTAATTTTAGTGAAAAACGAAAAGTGAAAAGTTTTGACAACATTAGATTTTTGATATTAAAATACAATCAATTATGAGAAAAAACTGGTGGAAAGTCTTGTGCGTTATTTTATTATTGTGGGCATTTATTGCGGGTTTGGTTGTGCCGATGCGTCCGGGTGTGACGAGTGTGACCCCTTTGAGCGCAAAAGTAGGCGATACGGTTTGGTTGACAGTCGATGGCTATAATTCCAATTGGGGGAATGCCACTAAAGGTACTGCGTGGCTGCACATAGATGAGGTGTTCAAAATTGAGAAAAACGGTAAAAAGATTGATTCTTTCAACGTTTTTGCTATAAAATCATTGAATTTCAAGGCAATTAATGATCGACGAGTTGAATTTCAATTCGCTATTCCACCCCACCTACCCCTCAGTACAAAACTCGAATATGCGAGTCTTTTAGTCAGCGTGGAAGGCTCGGAGCAATCCATTCGCCCTGAAGCATTGACGATTACACAGGATTCGATGAATGAAACAGCTGGCAAACCGCTATGGAATGCGACTATGGATATTCATCGAGAGTGGTCTTTCACCTATCCCTATCGCAATATTATACAAGAGACTTTGCGCAATACTTTTTATCATGTGCCGATGTGGTTTGTGATGTTCACCCTCTTCGCCATTGCTATTTATCATGGCATTCAATACCTTCGATTTAGGAGGCGCGAGTCGGATATTAAAGCGGTGTCTTATACGCAAGGCGGTGTGCTGTTCGGCTTTTTAGGACTTTTTACAGGCGGTTTATGGGCAAATTATGCTTGGGGAGAGCCATTTCCTTTGGATATAAAAATCATTATGACCTATACGGCACTCGCCATCTATTTAGCCTATTTTATACTGAGGGGGGCATTCGATGACATTGAAAAAAAGGCACGTATCTCCGCTGTTTATAGTATATTCGCTTTTGCGACCTTGATACCTTTGTTATATGTTGTGCCTAAATTAGCGCCTGATAGCCTTCACCCGGGCAATGGCTCGAATATCGCTTTCGGTTCGCAGGATTTGGATAATACTATGCGCTTGGTTTTTTATCCAGCGAGTATCGGTTGGATATTATTGGGTATTTGGATTTCGACCTTGGTTTATAGGACGAAAATGATTGAGGAGAAGGTGGCGATGGATTTTGAGTAGTTATTGGTTGTAAATTATTGATTTTCAATTAATTATAAAATTAAAAGTCAAATTAATGGTTTTGGTATTGAGTTCTTTTGGTGATGTTTGCCCCCCAACCCCCAAGGGGGAGTCTTTCGGAAGTATGTAAAATTAGTGCGATAATGATAAAATATTTCTAAGTTCTTTAAAAATTAGAATTATAAAAGAACCAATTTTGAATACTTCCAAACGGCTCCCCCTTGGGGGTTGGGAGGCAAATTTAAATAAATGTGAGTCTTAATTTTTTCTAATTAATCATTTAAAATTTAAAATAAATTACAAAATTTTCTTCAAATGAAAAAATCAATCCTCCTTGTAAATTGCTTTATTTTATTATCTCTCAATATACTCAACGCTCAAAACCAAGGCGGAGATTTTATGCGTAACATAGGCATGATTTACGTCGTCATCGGCGTCATCATCATTATATTCATTGGCATCATTGCATTTTTAATAAATTTAGATAGAAAGCTAACCAAATTAGAAAATCAAATTAAAAAAAATGAGTAATCAATTCTTTGAAAGTGTCAATCGCAACTTTGCAAAAGCGGCGTCTCACACTGGCTTACCCAAGGGTTTGCTGGATCAAATTAGAGCCTGTAACACCGTCCTTCGGATGCGTTTTCCAGTACGGATAGGCGATGATATTGAAGTTATTGAAGCCTATCGGGCGCAACACAGCCATCATCGGATGCCGACGAAAGGCGGTATTCGCTATTCGATGGATGTGGATCAAGAGGAAGTCATGGCGCTTGCCGCTTTGATGACCTACAAATGTGCACTCGTTGATGTGCCTTTCGGCGGCGCAAAAGGCGGTATCAAAATCGACCCTAAAAAGTATTCAGTTGACCAATTGGAGCGCATTACCCGCCGCTACACTTCGGAGCTTATCAATCGAAACATGATTGGTCCTGGTGTGGATGTGCCAGCACCTGACTATGGAACAGGCGCACGCGAAATGGCTTGGATCATGGATACCTACACCACGCTTCGGCATGGCGAATTGGATGGTATTGCCTGCGTAACGGGTAAACCTGTAAATATGAACGGTATTCAAGGTCGGACTGAAGCCACTGGGCGCGGCGTTTATTACGGTATTCGCGAGGCAGTCGGCATTGAAGAAGACATGAAAAAGCTTGGTATGACAAAAGGCATTGCTGGAAAAACCATTGTCATTCAGGGTTTGGGCAATGTCGGCAGCTTTACAGGCTTGATTTCGCAGCAAGAAGGCGATGCAAAAATCATTGGTATTGTGGAGTATGAAGGTTCAATTCACAACCCTAAGGGCATTGATATTGAAGCACTTATGAATCATCGGAAAGAAACGGGGACTATTATGAACTTCCCAGGTGCTACCCCCCTCAGTAATCGGATGGAGGGTTTGGAATTGGAATGTGATATTTTGATTCCAGCAGCTTTAGAAAATCAAATCACGATGGAAAACGCTGCGCGAATCAAAGCCAAAATCATTGCAGAAGCAGCCAATGGACCCATTGATGCCGATGCCAACGAATATTTGGCGAATAAAGGCGTGTGGATTATTCCTGATATGTACATCAATGCAGGAGGTGTAACGGTTTCATATTTCGAATGGTTGAAAAACTTATCGCACGTGCGTTTTGGTCGTTTGAATAAGCGTTTTGAACTCAATGCCAACTACAATTTAGTGGCTGCCATTGAAACTTATACGGGCAAAACGGTCAGCGAACGCGACCGTTCAGTGCTTGTGACTGGTCCGAATGAGATTGATTTAGTGCGCTCTGGCTTGGAGGAAACGATGATTTCGGCGTATCATGCTATTCGTGAAAAATGGGTACAAAATCCACAAATTGCCGATATGCGCTCTGCTGCTTTCGTGGTTGCTATTAAAAAAGTAGGCAGCGACTATGAAAATATGGGCGTATTTCCGTAAACATGAATAATAGGTGATGAGTAATGGGTAATACTGGGCAATTATATGGCTGTATTACCCATTACTTATCACCTATTACCTATAAAAAATATGAAATGAGAAAAGAATGGTTTGCTAATTGGTTTGACTCGCCTTATTACCATATACTTTACCAAAAACACAATGAGCAGGATGCCAAAAAATTCCTTGATATTTTACTCGCACACTTGACCCCTCAGTATAGCGACGCTGAAAAGGCTCAACTCAGTGTTTTGGATTTGGCATGTGGTAAAGGGCGACATAGCCGCTATATGGCATCTAAAGGATTTGATGTGACGGGCATTGATTTGGCGCATAAAAGCATTAAGTATGCCTCACAATTTGAAAAGGAAAATTTGACATTTTTTGAACATGATATGCGTAAACCATTCAGAATCAATTACTTCGACTTCATTCTAAACATTTTTACCAGCTTCGGCTATTTTGATAAAGAAGAAGACAATCTTGTAGCATTAAAAAATGTCCGCAGCGGATTGAAGGCAGATGGTATTTTTATTTTAGATTATTTCAATTCCGAATGGGTGCGCTCTACTATGCAAACCGATTATCATCAAGAGACAGGCGGCATTAATTTTCACATTCAAAAGCATATTGAAAATGGG
>JAYTON010000301.1:0-3238 GCA_043747725.1 Saprospiraceae bacterium | reverse complement strand
GCAGGTTCATTCAGCCAAAAAACACTCAGTTGAACAGAATTAGGTAATTTTTTTTCAATATGTAATTGATTCACAATCAACATCATGTCCTTTGTATCAGCATCGTATTTCCAAGTATTGCAATATTTTAAATTAGCTGTATTGATGAAATTTAAAATGATAAAACCTGTAAAACTATAAATGGAAACGGTGTGGATATTTTTCAAAATAGGCTTTTCAAATGCATAAAAAACGCAAGGCAAAACCCATAAAATATAATAAAAACTCGCCGTTCGTTCAGTGGGATATAAAATACCTAAAACCCTATTTTGGACAATTGGAATAATGATACATAAGACTAAAACAACGATCAAAATCAGCGACGATTTTGAAAATGGTTTTTTTAAAATTGAAATAAAATTGCATGTAAAAATGAGGAGAAATAAAAAACAAACGACATAAACGAGTATGTCTTTAAGAAAATCTGTACTCATATTTTCATTATATAGAAGAGCTACAATATTTGAGTCAACCACACTATTTACAAATCCACTCGTCCCGCCTGCATATAAGCCATTAATACTTTTTAAGTAAAATAAAAATTTCATTAAGTTGAATAAAATAATGCTGTGAGCGATTAAAATTATCCAAAAAGGATAAATGTCACTGCGAGCGGAGCGTGGCAGGCGGGGGATAAGGCGAATAAAAAATTTCCACTTTTCATGATACATCCAAATAAAGCCCCAAACGCTCATCACTGCTAAATAAAAAATCAACAAGGTGAAATTGGCAATAACTGCATAAATTGAAAATAAGGCGAATAAATAATTGTCAATCAACGATTTATGATTGTCCGAAATTTTTAATAAAAAATAAATACTCCCCACCATCATGGCTAACGACAAGCCATAACCCCGCGCCAAAGAGAAAAAATCAAGGATAAAAGGATTCAATAACAGCAATAAAAAACAGGTAATTTGAAGGAGAGAACTTGTCAATCGCTTGGAGATTTTATAAGAAAAGAAGGCATAAATGATAAAACCAAACACATTGGGCAAACGCAGTACCCCCTCAGTATCACCCCAAATTCGGAGGCAAAAATCCATCAAATAAGTGTTCAAAAGATGATTATTAGCCGAATTAGTATAAATTTCATTACCAAATAGGATGGAAAATGTCAGACTTTCATCATGAGTAAACGATAAATGAAAAGCACGATAAGCCACATAAGCAAACAAGCTCGAAGCCACCACAAAACAGAAAAATGCCACTCGTTTATCATTGCCCATCATCAAACATCTAATTTTATAAGCACACCCTGCATCAAAAAATGCACATAAGTCTCAATTTTTATAGGCATATCTAAAGTAGGCATGTCATGGGGTTGATACATTTTTGCAACCGCTTTTTTCAGCCAAGCCATTTTAAGCGCGCAACGGCTCGCCTCGCCTTTTATTTTTTTATAATCCCCTGAGAAATCATTGTTTAAAATTAATGCTGCCCCCTCAGTATGAAAGGTATTTTGACCATTACTTTTAGAAATTTCAATAAAAAAATCAACCTCAGATTCGACCAAACGCCCATCAAAATCCGCCCGAATGGGGTAGCGATGCAGTATATTTTTAATATCAAACTTTTTGTTTAAAAATTCAAAAAATGCATCGCCATTTTTTACAAATACTTGATAATCAATCATTTCTGAAATATCATAACGCTCAACAATACTTTTAGCCATTGCCAAGCGACCCGTTTTAGGCGCAGCCGTCAAGTAAGAATTGAAGGCTTTTGCCACACGCTGAGCTTGTGCATCTTCCTTCAAAACTAAAGGCGGTGCATACCCCTCCTGCCACGCTCCGCTCGCAGTGACATTACCAGTTGTATCATAAATATTTGACCGATTTTCAAACACACTGGTTTCTTTTTCAATATCAATTTTATAAGGTGAAAAAGCCCTTTTGCCGTCGCGCTCTTCTATATATTCTATTTTTTCAATGGCAGCTTCCGCATAGCCAAAATCTTTTTCATACGAAAACTCTTCAAACTCCTTCACGAGGTATTTTCCTGCCCACTCAAAAGGCGTGTCATTTCCCGTTTCGAGGGTCGGAAAGTCTTCTTTTCCCTTGTGCCACGTGCGATTGAGCCAGCGGGTAGGCGTCTGAGAGGTGGGAAAAATCAAATAATCTCGCGCCCGCGTAATGCCCACATACAGGATACGCGCCTCCTCAGAAAGGGCAGCGAGCGTCGCTTCTGGCTTCGCGTTTGAGGCATTTATGCGCTCTTCCAACTCCGTATTTTTAAACAAATCAGCATACGGATTGACCCAAAAACGCAGCCAACGATTGCCCAAAATATCGTCTAAATTGATAGCATTACCCCCCTCAGTATTGGCAGTAGAAAGTGGTTGAATAGAAATACCGAACACCTGATCGCGCAAATTATTTTCTAAATTCCCCAACACCAAAACGGCATATTCCAAGCCTTTTGAACGGTGATAAGTCAGCACATTCACGGCATCTGAACCCTCGCCGCTGCTTTGTTTGTCCTCCTCTCTATCCTGCAAATTACTGAGCCAAAGCAGGAATCCGCCGAGCGATGCAGCCGTATGCAAACGGTGGCATGTTTCTTCATATTGCAATGAAAACTTACGTATAACGTCTATATTTTCAAGCCTTTGTGCAGAATTTCCCCATGCAGCGATGATGCGGCGCAGGTCGAGTTCTTCTAAAACAAGGTTCAAAATTTCGTTAGAAGAGAGTTCAATGATTTCTTTTCTTAAAATATTTATTTTGTAAATAAAGTCATTTTCCACCGCCCAAGCCCAATCATAATTGCCCTCACCAATGCGCTCTAAAAAGTCTAATCGATGTTCAATAATTTCAGATAAATCTTGCTTTTCAGCCAAAAGCAAAATCTCTGCAATGGACAATGAATCATGTTTATTGAGAATGTATCTGAGCACCGCAAATACCAATTTCGCCTCCGCCGTTTCCAACAAACCCGTCCGCGACATCGCCGCTTTTAAACCTACCCGATGCAAGGCTTCGGCCACGGTTTTGCATTGGTCATTCGTTCGGCAAAGGATAGCGACATCTCCTGCTTTCGCCGCTCGATAATCTTTTTCACCTTTTGGTAAAATAGGATGTTGCCTTTCAAGAAAAACTTTTAAAGATTCAGCTATGCAATTCTCCGTCCAGGGGCTGGCGGGCTGGCGTTTGCGCGTATCGCCGCCATTATCGAAGGCAAAATGCCAATGAATGAG
>JAYTON010000300.1:0-3000 GCA_043747725.1 Saprospiraceae bacterium | reverse complement strand
TTCATGAGCGACCCCCTCAGTACCGACGTGATTTGAGAAGGGCGATAGCCGATTTGAAGCAATAGCCGAATATCAGGTGCTGATTTGGAGATAATCAATTGATAATTAAGGATAAACACAATAACGGAAAGTATCATGAGTAAAAAACCAATGCCAAAAACGGAACTGATAACGGCATTTAAAATAGTTGTCAATCGCCCGCCGATGAGCCTACCCGAGCTGATTTCGTAGCCTTTTTCTTCTAAAAAACGGGTCAAATTTTTATCATATGGATTCTTAACTTTTAAGAGCAACCGGGACGCACCAATATCTGGTTGGTCGCCGAAATTATCGTTTGCAAATTTCATAAACCGTTCGGGTACGAGTATGGAATTGATGCGCTCGCTAAAGCCAATGATCCTACCTGCAAAAACTTGCTCGCGTCCTTTGCCCCGAATCGTAATATCCACGCTCACTTGGCTGATGGTGGAAGGTGTAAATTGTGGTAAACCTTGACTGAGGGCAAAACCAAAATTGTACAATGCCAAATAATCTTTGGACATGATAATCGGAATCTCATTCTGATTATCATACCATCTAAATTTCGGATCTTGCACATCTATAAAAGATTCAGGAATTGATTCAAAAAAAAGCTCTGTATAAAAACTCATCAACCTGCTCGAAGCACCCACCTTAAACCGATTGGCAGTGAAGATGCCGACCCCCTCAGTACCAATGGTATTTGATTTATTTTCAAGCTCTTTTATATTGGCATCACTAAAGACAGACTTTCCGAGAAATGTATTGGCAAGGCTCACAGGTTTGTTAATAGTGATATAATTATCGCCATCGTTGCTACCCCTCAGTATTTTTTGAAAATCGAAGTAAATTTGAAGCGCTAAAAGCAAGAGAAACAAACCGAGGAATGCCCCCACGGCAGCTCCTATAATTTGAAATGGATTTCTATTTTTTTGGAAAAGCTTTTTGAGCATATATTTAATTAGGAATTAGGAATTTATAATTAGGAATTGCGTAAGTATTTGATTATTAGGTATTTATGAAAATACAAAATACGAATTAGTTAGTTAATTTGTAAATAGTGTGAGATATTTTTATTTTAAAAAAAACAAAATTAGCATAAACTTTTGAAAAAATTAATCATTAAAAAAGGTGTTACCTTTTTACGATAACACCTTCTAATAAATAATATTTCAAAACTATTTAAAATTTTAATTTGAGTATAATAAGTAGCGAAATAAATAAAAGCTACCTTAATTTCTTACAAATAATTGATAATCAAATAATTACGCAATTCCTAATTCCTAATTAAACGATTGCTAATTCCTAAATTAGTTATTCTCAAAATTGCGATACCGCTCATTAAATTCCATTTTACTTTTATCTGCCAAATTGAAAGTGAGGGTCATACCGCAGAAAAAATACATATCAAACTTATAACTATCACCTCTTTTCAAACCTGAAGGGAACTCAAGTGAGCTTTTAAAAAGCTCGGGTGTCCTAAAAGAAAATTTAGCTGCAATCGGGTCTTTTTCAGCTAATTTGCTCAAATCGGGATAATTACCGCTCACATCGTCCAAATAATCTGTAAACGTTTGACGGAAACCGAGTTCAAAACCTAAATTGAGTTTTTTATCTAAAGCCATTTTAATACCTACTCCGAACGGAATCGCCACTTGAAGCTGATTATAAGGTTTTTTACCACCATCGAGTGTCTGCCCCTCAGTACCCAACGAGCGAAGATTGACCCATTCGTAGTTGGTATAATCTGTACGCGCTCTTGGATTGAAGTAAAAACCAGCAACACCAGCGAATAGGTAAGGCGAGGTGGTTTTGTTATCCAACACATTATATTGAGCAATATTCCATTCGGCAGTTGCGGCGAGTTCGTAATATTGCGTTTCTGCTTCTAGGTTGCGAAAGCGTCTCGTGCCTTTTGCATAGCGGTCAGTGGCATAAAATTTTCCAGATATGGCACTTACTTTGAAAGAGAGTTGCGGACGATAATGCAAACGCAATAAAGCACCATAAGTCAAACCATAAGAACCGGTAGCAGGAGAATTGGGCTGAAGGTCACCGATATAGCTTGTAACGCCGCTCATGGCACCCACTTCAAAGTATTGGGCATAAGTATTATTGAACAAAGCAACCAAGCATAAAAGTGTAATTATTCTTTTCATAGGATTATGATTTAATTGAACTAATGTTGTATTTACAAAAAAGATTCCAAAAAATATAAAAAATACTAATTCGACAATAATTTTTTATTCGTATTGTCTTCAATTTCAATCTTTTGCATCAAAATTAAAATTTTCAGTTAACTTTTAAGATGTTTTCATGTTTCAATTTAAAACAATACATAAAAAGATTTGAATGACATGCCCCCCTCAGTATGCAACCCTTTTTTTAAGTCTGACTCTTTGAACCACATTTATTTTTATTCAAAAAATTGTCATTTGTAATATTTAATTAATAAAACTTTACTTTTGTGCGTTTAAATCAATCCATAATTATATTTTTCTAATGATTCAATATTTTTTTAATTAAAAAAAAACGGAGATATGAATATTCGATTAAAGTTGTTAGCCGGCTTGTTTCTGGCTTGTTCAGTGGTGATGGCTCAGACTAAAGCACCCGATAACTGGTTCAATCTGGACGCTCAAGATAACGGAGTGAATGGTGTAAGTACTGAAAAAGTGTATAATGATATTTTGAAGGGTAAAAAAGGTAAAACTGTTGTGGTAGCTGTGATTGACGGCGGTGTTGACTCTGAACATGAAGATCTCAAAGATATTATGTGGACCAATCCTCGGGAAATTCCCAATAATGGTATTGATGATGATAAAAACGGATATGTAGACGATATACATGGGTGGAACTTTTTGGGTGGTAAAGATGGCAGGAGTGTGCATCATGAGACACTCGAAATGACGCGCGTTTTCGCCAAGTTGAAACCCAAATATGACAATGCCGATCCAGCGAAATTGTCAAAAAAAGATAAAG
>JAYTON010000299.1:0-2351 GCA_043747725.1 Saprospiraceae bacterium | reverse complement strand
TAGTCAAATTGCCCCAATTCGTACCCCCCTCAGTAGTGGAGTAGTCTGGAGAGCTTTTGCGCTGTTCTTTGTAGTACAGATTCAAACCGTCATCACCAGTATAGGCACTCAGATATATTCGGTGTTTATCGTTGATTTTGTAATTGACTTTTACATTTAAATCATAAAAATCAAGGCGTAAGCCTATATCATTATTAGTACCGTCCTGTTGATTTTGTTTACGCGCCACTGATTTTATAATCGGTCGAGCGAGTAAATCAATATACGTTCGTCTCCCCGAAACCATAAACGAGGCTTTATTTTTTACAATCGGACCTTCTAAAGTCAGGCGTGAGGCGAGCGTGCCGATGCCACCTTCGCCATGAAATTCTTTCAAATTGCCTTCTTTCATATCAATTTCAATAACGGACGATAAGCGACCGCCAAATCGCGCAGGAAATCCCCCCTTGGTAAGGGTGACATTTCGAATGGCATCGCCGTTGAAAACTGACACAAAGCCGCCGATATGCGAGACATTATAAAGCGGCACACCATCGAGCATAATTAAGTTTTGGTCGGGACTACCACCACGCACGTACAGTCCATTTTGACCTTCACCACCCGATTTGACGCCTGGCAACAATTGCAAAGCCTTCAAAACGTCCACTTCGCCCAGCAAAGCAGGTAGTTTTTTGATTTGTTCTATTGGTACGGTCACTTGGCTCATTTGCACCTTGTTCTCAATGCGGTCTTGCTTCTTTGCAGAAATAGTAACCGTTTCAAGCTCAATAGACTTCAATCGGAATGTCACCGCCGTATCGCTTCGTAAGTCAAAATTGACTTCTAAAGGCTGATAGCCTGCATAACTCACAGTCAATTTCTGTTCGCCCTTCGGCAAATTTAAACTGAAAAAACCGTAATTATTGGCCTCCTCACCAATGCCCAATTGGGGTGCATAAACGATGGCAGAAATCAGCTTTTCGCCCGAAGCCGCATCTTCGATATAGCCACTCATAACAATGGATTTTTGAGCAAAAAGAAGAGCATTAGAAACCAAAAAGAAGAGAAAAAGCAGCATAAATCGCACTTGAATGCGGTGTTGGGTAAATGTTAGCATAGAAATAGGGTGGGTTTTGAAATTGAAAATAAAAGTTTTAATTAATGTGTCAGATGTTGAACGTTTGGTGTTCATGTTTTGTTGATACTCATTTTTGGATTTGGTGTTTGATGCTGGAAATTTAACATATTGCTTATTTTTTCAATCACGAAACTGCTACAATTGAAGAAAGGTAATTGCAGTCGAAATTATCAAAGTATCGATAAAAGTTTAAAGACTAATAAAAAAAATATAATTAGCAAACCTGAAATTTAAGTAAATTAATTTGACATTGCATGAATAATGTACTTACTTTAGTACTTAATAATAGTAATCAAAGAATCCTATACCGGTTAATATGATGTTATTGCTAGTTTTTAAACCCTATTTTTTAATTTCTTAAATTCTTTAATCATGTCAATTTTCCTTTTTATATTGTTGCTCATTTTATCAATTTTGTTTTTGCTTCTTGGAGGCGGTTTTTAAAACCTAAATGAGAATTAAAAAAAGCAAAGAGTCAGTAACACTTAACATGTTACTGACTCATTTTTTTTAGAAATATTTTCACTTCATCAAACCCTCAAACAAACTGCCCAATACAGCCAAAGCATTGCTCACAATTTCTTGATTTTCAATAAGTTATCAAAATAAGTGTCATTGAAATTATGTGGCAATTTATCCTTCAGATGCCATGCCGCCGACCGTCTTCACGCTGTTGGAGTATAAAGTCGAAGGCATCGGGCGTGCATCTAAACGCTTCATGAATGGCTTTACTTTCTTGAATAATGGTATCGAATTGGGATAAAATATTGGGTAGCATGACTCCCTCCTACTACGCTTCCTTCGCAGTGACAGTTCGCCTTTTGCAATGAACCCCTCAGTATAAAAATACTTTTTCGCCCAATTGGCAAAAGCAGCTTGCTGTTCAGAGCCTATACAGAGCCGAATTTGTCGCCCGTTTTTATAGCCTAAATAAATGAAGGTTTCGGGCTGGTGGTAGTCGGATTTAATGAGCTTTTTGTTGCCTCTTATAGCAGAAACATATTTCAAAGTAGCGCTGATATGCTTGCAAATACCTAAACGATTGGTTCTGAAATCATGGCAAGTACATGTATTGCCTGCTCTAAAAAGGGTGGATTTGGGCATTTTGAGGAAACGACTTTCGCCATTTCTAATAGTCGCTTGATATCCGCTATGAGTATCGGGATTCAAGACTTTGAACTCAGAAAATGCCTTGTGAGAGCCTATATTAATCACCTCAAAAGGATTTTCCTCG
>JAYTON010000298.1:0-1566 GCA_043747725.1 Saprospiraceae bacterium | reverse complement strand
TAACTTTGTGGCATGAATTTTAATTCGTGCGATTAAATTCGCAATTTCAATAATATGGCAAAAATAACGCTCCTCGGTGCAGGCATAGGTGATCCAGATTTGATAACCGTCAAAGGCATGAAAGCACTTCAATCTGCCGATGCTATCTTATATGATGCACTCGCCAATGATGCGCTTTTGGACTATGCGCCCGAAAATTGTGTCAAAATATATGTCGGAAAACGGGCACATCAGCACAGCATGACGCAAGATGACATCAATCAATTGCTGATAGAAACAGCTCAAAAATATACTCATGTTGTCCGCTTGAAAGGGGGTGACCCGTATGTGTTTGGGCGTGGGCATGAGGAAATGGAAGCCGCTCAAGCGATGGGTATTCAAGTAGAAGTTATTCCGGGCATTTCAAGTTCGATTGCTGTACCTGAATTGGCAGGCATTCCCGTTACTCGACGCGGATTGAGCGATAGTTTTTGGGTGATGGCTGGCTGCAACAAAGATGGCACGGCTTCAGAAGAATTAAAAACGGCTGCTAAAACAAATGCCACAGTTGTATTACTAATGGGCGTTGGCAAATTAAGGCGTATTATGGATGTTTATCGCCTTGAAAATAAAGATAATTTGCCCGTTGCTATCATTCAAAACGGCAGTTTACCTACTCAAAAAGTCGTCATTGGCACAGTAAATACTATCGAGGAAGAGGTTCAAAAGAGTGGCATTGGTACGCCTGCTGTCATTGTTATTGGGAAAGTAGCAGCATTGGGTAATACTCAGACACCCACTTTTGAAACAGAAATTAAACAGACTACTCCCCCTCAGTATCAGAGCCCTTTAAACGCATTATTTCCCGTTTTTTTAAAACTCAATGAGTTAAAACTATTGATCGTAGGCGGTGGCTATGTCGGTTTGGAAAAAGTAACAGCCGTTTTAGACAATAGCCCTCAAACACATATTACGCTCGTCGCGCCTGAAATTAGAGCGGAGATTATTGCTTTATCCAACCATTATTCTAATTTAAAACTCATACATAAGCCCTTTGAAATCAATGATTTAGACGACAAAGACCTTGTGATTGTAGCGACCAATGATAAACCATTGAACCTCCAAATCAAAGCATGGGCAAAAGAGAAACAAATACTCACGAATGTAGCAGATACACCCGATGCTTGTGATTTTTACCTTAGTTCGGTGGTGAAAAAAGGCAGTTTGAAAATAGCGATTTCTACCAATGGCAAATCGCCGACAGTTGCTAAGCGTGTGCGCGAGGTTTTAGAAGAAACATTTCCTGATGAATTGGAAACTG
Organism: Saprospiraceae bacterium; assembly: GCA_043747725.1. Classification (GTDB taxonomy): domain Bacteria; phylum Bacteroidota; class Bacteroidia; order Chitinophagales; family Saprospiraceae; genus JAAFJT01. Next base: position 266 of record JAYTON010000298.1, on the reverse strand, counting down.
TTTTAGAAAATTTAGTGAAAATAAGAGCCAAACTTAAAGGCGATTTTACTGATAAAGTATTGAGACTCAATGATTTAACTGCTATTTTACAAAAAGAGGGCGGCTATCAACCCTGTGAGCAAGGCTGCTTTTTAAAGGCTTATAAAGCTAAACCGTGAAGCGTTTTAATTAAGCAAATTATACTTTCCTCGCCCACTGCTGCGTGGGCGATTCTATTTTATCATAAAAAAGTTTAGCAAAAGCGATGCTGACCAGAACGCCACCGA
>JAYTON010000297.1:0-2178 GCA_043747725.1 Saprospiraceae bacterium | reverse complement strand
CGTCGTCGTTCTACGTAAATCCTCACCGCCGCCTTTTAGTTGGCACAGTTGAATTGTAGAAAGCTTCTCTGTTTCGGTTAATAAACCTCTGAGATTGTTGATGGAATTTTTCATCTTCTTGCAAGATTTGTTTTTAAAATGTGAATCAATAAAAATTAAAAATGAAACTTATTTTACAAAAAAAGTTTTCGGACTATAACTGTAATAAATAGCCATTTATCCACTTTACTTTTCAATAAATGAGAAGCAATAATTAGAGAAAAATGACTAAATTCATTATCTTTTTGTTCTATTGACAAAATAAATGCTCAATTTATACATTTACCTTTATAAAATCATGAATTTGTGACTCAGTATATTTCAAACATTAAGTTTTATTTTTCATTAAAATTTGTTCATTATCAAGGTATTGGATTTTTATTTTTAACACCATACTACGGCTGCGTGTGAACTAAAAACATATCGATAAATAGTCAACTTAATTTTAAAAAACATTATGATTTCGGTATTTAAATTCAATTCTCTGATATTAATATACTTAACAAAGCAGTCATCATTACCGTACAAAATCAATAGTACCTATTTCTTAAAAAGTTATCCACAAATACCCGATTTTATGACTATTTTAGTATCTTTGTCAGCTTTTTTAAGTAAAAAGAATAGCGTTTTTTAACAAAAACAAAAGTAAATGGCAGATTCAAGGATAGTACAGGTCAACATTGAAGACCACATGAAAGCGGCTTACATTGATTACTCAATGTCAGTCATTGTATCTCGTGCATTACCCGATGTTCGAGATGGTTTAAAGCCCGTTCACCGCCGTGTGTTGTTTGGTATGAATGAAATGGGTATGAGTTATAACAAAGCACATAAAAAGTCTGCGCGTATCGTCGGTGACGTTCTCGGTAAGTATCACCCGCACGGCGATGCGTCCGTATATGACACGCTTGTGCGTATGGCTCAAGAATGGTCGCTTCGTTATCCGTTGATAGATGGGCAAGGCAACTTTGGCTCAATCGAGGGTGATAGTGCAGCCGCCATGCGATATACTGAAGCGCGTTTACGTCGTTTGAGCGATGAATTACTGAGTGATATTGATAAAGATACTGTTGATTTTCACCTGAATTATGACGATACATTAGAAGAGCCGACCGTTTTACCCGCTAAATTCCCCAATTTATTGGTCAATGGTGCAGAAGGAATCGCTGTCGGTATGGCTACTAAAATGTTGCCGCATAATCTTAGAGAAGTCATTGCAGGTACTATTGCTATGGTGGATAATCCTGAAATTACGGTAACAGGATTGATGGAGTACATTAAAGCACCTGACTTTCCTACAGGTGGTACTATTTATGGTACTTCGGGCGTAAAAGAAGGGTATGAAACAGGCCGTGGACGAGTTGTTGTGCGTGGTAAAGCCGAAATTCAAAATCACGGCAATAAGGATGTGATTATTATTACTGAAATGCCGTATCAAATAAATCCTGCTGTTTTACATTTAAAAATTGAAGAATTAGCAGTTGAAAAAAGGATTGAAGGCATTTCGGAAGTGCGGAATGAAACCAATAAAGAAGGTGTTCGCTTAGTGATTGAATTGAAAAGAGATGCTGCTGCGAATGTCGTGTTGAATCAGCTATACAAACTCACACCGCTCCAATCATCATATGGCATAAACAATGTGGTATTGGTAAAAGGTCGTCCAATGACTCTGAATTTGAAAGAAATTCTTGAAGAATTCATCAAATTTCGCATTGAAGTCATTATTCGTCGTACTAAATTTGAACTCAAAAAAGCTGAAGATCGGGCGCATATCCTTGAAGGTTTACTCGTTGCTCTTGATGATTTAGACCGTATTATTAGCCAAATCAGGGCGTCTAAAACACCAGATGAAGCACAAACGACATTGACTTCTTCAACGTATAATCTTAAAGATAATACAGCACAGACAATTGGCATTTATACTGAGGGGGGTAGTCTTTCAAAAACTTACAACCTCAGCGACGTGCAAGCCAAAGCCATTTTGGAAATGCGTTTGCAACGCTTAACTGGTCTTGAAAGAGATAAAATTCAAAATGAGTATGAAGAACTCAAAAAGCATATCAATTATTTGAATTCTATCCTCGCCAGTGAAGAACTTCAACGCGGTATTATCAAAACAGAATTGACTGAAATTAGTGA
>JAYTON010000296.1:0-10568 GCA_043747725.1 Saprospiraceae bacterium | reverse complement strand
TCAGCTCAACGCAATGGGTATTTCTCAAAATCTATTGTTGAAATTAAAGACAGAACGGGTTTGACCATTCTGGACCACGATGAACATGTGCGCTCTGATACGACGTTCGAGGCTTTGAGCCAATTGTCGCCTTCATTTTTTGAGTTGGGTGAAAGCGGTTTTGATGCAATGGCGATGAAAAAGTATCCCTCAGTAGAAAAGGTCAATCATGTGCATACGGCGGGCAATTCATCAGGTATTGTTGATGGCGCAGCGGCGGTTTTGGTCGGTACGCTTGAAAAAGGTGTGGCGTTGGGTTTAACACCGCGCGCACGGGTATTGGCAACCTCCGCCGTCAGTACTGAGCCAACGATTATGCTCACGGGGCATGTAGCAGCTGCTAAAAAAGTCTTAAAAAAAGCAGGTTTGACCATTAAAGACATTGATTTATGGGAAGTGAATGAGGCATTTGCGGCTGTTGTGCTCAAATTTCAGAAAGAAATGGGTCTCGATGAGAGCGTTATCAATGTGAATGGAGGGGCGATTGCCCTCGGTCATCCGCTCGGTGCTACGGGTGCTATGATGCTCGGAACGGTGTTGGATGAACTTGAACGACGAAATTTGAAACGGGCTTTGATTACATTGTGTGGGGGCGCAGGTATGGGCGTGGCAACGATAATTGAAAAAGTTTGAAATTTTGGGAAAGTAAATTTTTTGTTGACGCTTAAATTGGGTTGATGACTCATATGCCACTGATGTAATTTTATATTTAAGATAATAGCCTAATATGTTTTGCACGATATTTGTAATTATAATTATTACTATATAATATGTACATAAGAAAGGGTGTAAAAACGATATTAATCTAATACGGAAATTGAATATTTGGATGGTAGGACGGTTGTTAATGATGGGAAGTGTAATTTTATGGGTGAGTTGTCAACGTAAAATGGCTATTAATGCGTCTGATTCAGATCAAATGGACGTTGTTGCGAATAAAATTGATACAACAGTAAATGTGGCAGATGATTTCTACGATTGGGCTAATGCAGGATGGTTTAAGGCATTTCCTATGCCACCTACCGAAAGCAAATGGGGAATGGAAGCGATGGTAAATGAAGATATTTTTCAAAATACAATTACCGTTTGTCGAAATTCGTCGGTGAGTGAAAATATTTTAGGCAGTGTAGAACAAAAAATTGGGGATTTATGGGCAACCGGTATTGATACTTTGACGACCGAGTTGCAGGGCTTGACTGCTATCGAGCCTATGTTAGACCGTATTTCGAGTATTAATAATTTTCAAAGTTTTTTTGCAGTAACAGGTCAGATTCAAGCCCATAATATTAATCCATTGTTTTGCCTATATGTGTATCAAGATAAAATGTGTAGCGATAAATATGCTTTGTATTTGAGTCAAGGTGGTTTGGGTTTGTTTGAACGGAATTATTATTTGAACAACGATGATATGAACCGTAAAATTCGGAATGCTTACCTCAATTATTTGACTATTACTTTTATCAATTTAGGTGAATCCGAAAGAACCGCATTACTTCACGCCACCTGTGTTATGAAAATTGAATCATTTTTGGCTCAAAAATACATCAGTTTAGATGAAGTTCGCGGACCTTACGAAAGTTATAATAAATTATCGATCAGTGATTTAGAAAAATTGACCCCCTCAGTATCATGGCGCGTTTTGTTCGATAATATGAAAAGCCCTATTGATTCGGTTGTGATAGAGCAATTGGATTTTTTTAAGCATTTAGATAAAGGTTTCAATCAATTTGCTTTGGAAGATTGGAAATGTTACTTGAAATTTTGGTATATCAACTCTATTTCAGCCTATTTACCTTCTCGATTCAATACGGCACAATTTGATTTTTATGGCAAAGTGATTGATGGGCGTCAGCAAAAGAAACCGCGTTGGAAATTTCTTTTAGAGAATGAAGAACGGTATTTGGGCGATGGTTTAGGGAGGCTCTTTGTGAAAGATTTTTTTTCGGAAAAATCTAAAAAAAGATATTCAGATATGGTTGAAAATGTCAGAGCTGCCTTTATTGAAGATATAAAAGAATTGGATTGGATGAGTCCGGCTACTAAAGAGCATGCGTTGAAAAAACTAAAAGGCATGAAAAAGAAAATCGGCTATCCGAGTCATTGGAAGGATTTTGCAGATATGAAAATGGATAGGACGAGTTATGTTAAAAATATATTGAGTGCTAATCAATGGTGGTTTAAACGAGATATTTCTAAACTTAAAAAAACAGTTGACCGCAATGATTGGAACATGACGCCTCAAGAGTACAATGCCTATTATAGCCCAGCCAATAATGAGATTGTGATTTCAGCAGCTGTTTTGACAATTCCAGGATTTGAAGATGCCCAAATAGATGATGCTGTTGCCTACGGTTATGTAGCGAGCGCGACCATCGGGCATGAAATGACACATGGGTTTGATATGGAAGGTAAAGAGTATGATATGAACGGTAATTTGCGGAAATGGTGGAGTAGTCAAGATTCTATTAATTATGTCAAACGCGCATCACCACTCATTGCTCAATACAATAATTATATTGTAGTTGACACCATGTATTGTAAAGGTGAATCGACTTGGAATGAAAATATTGCGGATTTAAGTGGTGTGACGATTGCATTGCGAGCATTTAAAAAAACGGAACAATATAAACAGGGAAAAAAAATAGCTGGCTATACGCCTTTGCAACGGTTTTTTATGGGTTATGCCTTGGGTTGGATGACTGTTTTTACAAAAGAAAGGCTAATCAGAAAAGTAATGAATGACGATCATGCTCCTCCAAAATGGCGGGTGAATGGGGTTTTATCTAATATTCCTGAGTTTTATGAAGCATTTAATGTTAAATCGAACAATAAAATGTGGATAGCACCTTCAAAAAGGGTGAAAATATGGTAAATACATTTTAAAGACTTTAGATTTTTTAGATTTTTAGACTTTTTAGATTTTAGACCAAACATGAGAAAACTACTGATAAGACTCGTCATTTTTTGTTGCGCAAGCTCTCAGCTTATCGCACAAAAAATTGTTGAAGGACGTGTTTATGATGCTGAAACGAATAAACCCCTTAGTGGCGTTTTGATTTTTGCTAAAAATACCGTCAAAAGTGCATTGACTGACCCATCGGGCAACTACCGAATTATTATTCCTGAAAAAGCGAATATTTTAATTTTCAACTTTAGAGGCTATGCCCGACAAGAGGTGAGTATTAAAGATATTAGTCATGTAGAAGTTGGCTTACGCAGTTTTTCATCGCGGGAAACTGAAAATATTGTCGTCATTGGCTCTCGTGACCAAACGCGTACGAAGGGCGATAGCTATGTAGCGGTGGATATCATCCCTGTAAAAGATGTGATGAATCAAACGGGTTATGTAGAGTTGACTCAAATTTTGCATTATTTCGCTCCTTCTTTTAATGCCAATAAACAATCGGGATGTGACCTTGCCGACCATGTAGAGCCTGTCTCACTGAGGGGGTTAGGACCTGATCAAATTTTATTTTTACTCAATGGCAAACGCTATATTACTTCTGCGATTATTAATGTATTTGGTACTCGTGGGCGAGGCAATGTCAATACGGATTTGAATGCCATTCCAGCATCTGCCATCGAGCGCATAGAGGTATTGCGCGATGGGGCAGCCGCTCAATATGGTTCAGATGCTGTGGCGGGTGTGGTGAATATTGTTTTAAAATCAGAGAAACAAGGTACATCAGGCTCTGCCAGTTATGGCATCAACAATACAGGTTGGGGTGCAAGTTTGAATTATAAAGACTATGGTAAAATAATCCCCCGCACCGTAGATGGCGGGACAGTCAATGCAAATGTGACTCAAAGTTTTAAAGTAGGTAAAGGCAATATGACTTTAACAGGTGATTATTTTTCAAGAGCCTTTACATTTCGACCCAATAATGATTCAGTTTTCCCCGATTTAAACTACCGTCAAAAATTTGGTGATGCCCAACAAAAGAGCAAAAGCTTATATTTTAATGGTAAATTGCCGATAGGCAAGAATGAAATCTATACTTTCGGCGGCTATCAATCTCGTCAAACTGACTCGTATATTTGGACTATTCCGTCCGACGATTCTACCAGAAATGTTTATGAAATTTACCCGAATGGTTATAACCCTCAATTATTAACGAATATTCAGAATTTATCATTTGTGATAGGTGATAAAACTAAAATTAGTGCATGGAATGCTGATTTTAGTGGTAGTTATGGCGTCAACCATGTTTCTATTAATACAAGTAATACCCTCAATCCGTCATTGTTGTCCAAATCTCGAACGTCATTTTATAATGGTGGCTATCATGTTGGACAATATTCGGTGAATGCAGATATTAATCGTAAATACGCCAAAATATTGAATGGTTTAAACGTGGCATTTGGTGGTGAATATCGCCGATCAAATTATAAAATTTTTGCAGGGGAAGATGCTTCTTGGAAAAATTATATGCCCAAACCCTTGATTTTACTCCAACCAAATGGCTCATACGATACTATAAAAAAAGTAGGTACTTCGCAAGGCTTCCCAGGAGTCAGTTCTAAAGATGCTTTGAATGAATATCGAACCAATATTGGATTTTATGCTGATGCAGAGTTGGATATTTCACCTCAATTACTGACCGCAGGTGCTGTTAGGTATGAAAACTACTCGGATTTTGGGCGTGCTTTAGGAGGTAAATTGGCTATTCGATATAAACCGACCCCTCAGTATTCTATGCGTTTTTCTGCTCAAACAGGGTTTAGAGCGCCTTCATTAGCGCAGATTCATTTCCAATCCACTATCAATGATGTGGATGTTTTAGGCGGTAATTATGAAAAAATTATAGCCAATAATAATAATGAATTGACAAAAAAAATAGGTATTCCAAGCCTAACGGTTGAAAAATCATTGAATTTAGGCTTGGGTTTTAATTATAATCCCAATCAAATGTGGTCTTTTTCAACGGATGCGTATTATATTGGTATTAAAAATCGCATCATTCTAACGGGTTATTTTGGGCAAGAGGATGAGAAAATCGGTCAAGAATTAAAAAAACTCAATGTTCGATATGCACAATTTTATATCAATGCGCTCAACACTGAAACTCAAGGCGTTGACCTTTCCGCATCTTACAAAACCAATATTAAAAAAGGGAAACTCAATATGAGTTTAATTGGCAATTTCAATAGAATGACTGCGCCTGTCATCAAAACAAATCAAAATTTTCAAGGAAAGGAAGAGCAATTAATTAGCCATCGAGAGTTACAATTCATCATTTCTGCCGCTCCTCCTTCAAAATTTCACTACAACTTAAATTACATTATCAAAAAATCAAGTTTTAACCTCCATCTTACTTATTTTTCAAAAGTAGTTATCGCAGCTCTTTCGGAAGTACCAGGTGCTAATAATACCTACACACCACGCTTAGTGACGGATGCGAGCTATAGTTTAAAACTCAACAAAAGTTGCTCGTTGATGATAGGGGTGAATAATCTTTTTGATGTCTATCCATCCATTCAAAGTACAGATATTACTGATTCGGGTGGACAATGGGAAGGCGTTCAGAATGGGAATGCTGGGGCATTTTTGTTTACTCGCTTTTCTTTTTCTTTTTAAAATAAAAAAAAATTACATTATAATTGTTTGAAAATAAAGCAAATACTGAGGGGGTAGCTTTTGACCCCTCAGTATTTGCTTCATTTTTTAATAAAAAAATCCCGTCCATGATGATGAACGGGATTTTGAATTTTATAAAATGCTTGAAATGATTATTTCATAGCCGCTAATTTTTGTTTTACTTCAATGATTTCATAAGCCTCTACAAAGTCGCCGACTTGAATATCATTGTAGTTATCGAATGTTAGACCACATTCAAAACCAGCTTTTACTTCTTTCGCATCATCTTTGAAGCGTTTGAGTGAGCCTAACTGAGTAGTCTGACCTTCTTTCACAGGATAGACGACGATGCCATCGCGAATAACCCTCACGAGGTTTTTACGCTCGATTTTGCCTTCTTGTACATAACATCCTGCTACTGTACCGATTTTGGAAATTTTGTAAACCTCGCGGACTTCCACAGTACCCAATATTTTCTCTTCTTTCGTCGGTTCCAACATACCCTCGATAGCTGAACGGATTTCAGTAATGGCTTCGTAAATGATAGAGTAGAGTTTGATTTCCACACCTTCTCTCTCAGCAAGTTTACGTGCATTGATAGAAGGACGGACTTGGAAACCAATAATAATAGCATCTGAAGCAGAAGCCAACATAACATCGGATTCTGAAATAGCACCAACCGCTTTATGGATAACATTGACCTGAACAGTCTCATGCGACTGCTTGAGCAACGAATCTGACAAGGCTTCAACCGAACCGTCCACGTCACCTTTGATAATAAGGTTAAGCTCTTTGAACGTACCGAGTGCCAAACGGCGACCAATTTCGTCCAAACTGATGCGTTTTGTAGCGCGAGCAGATTGTTCACGGACGATTTGAGCGCGTTTAGTAGCAATTTCTTTGGCTTCTGATTCGTTAGGCATGATTTTAAAAATCTCACCTGCTTGTGGCGCGCCACTCAAACCTAAAACCAAAACTGGCGTAGCGGGGCCTGCTTGCAATACTTTTTTACCTCGCTCATTGTACATGGCTTTCACCTTTCCAGCGTGCTCACCAGCTACCATAGGATCGCCAATTTTCAAAGTACCCGATTGAACGAGCATTTTTGAAACATAGCCACGACCTTTATCCAAAGAGGCTTCGATAACAGTACCCATTGCCCGTTTGTTCGGATTGGCTTTCAAATCAAGAATATCCGCTTCGAGGAGTATTTTTTCAAGCAACTCATCTATGCTCGTGCCTTGTTTAGCTGAAATATCTTGCGATTGGAACTTACCGCCCCATTCTTCAACAAGGAGGTTCATTTGAGCCAACTCATTTTTAATACGGTTAGGATCGGCTCCTGGTTTGTCTATCTTATTAATTGCAAATACAATTGGAACACCTGCTGCTTGAGCATGGCTGATAGCTTCTTTCGTTTGAGGCATAATACTATCATCTGCTGCAATAATAACAACTGCAACGTCGGTCACTTTTGCACCCCGCGCACGCATAGCTGTAAAGGCTTCGTGACCCGGTGTATCAAGGAATGTAATTTTACGCCCTGTAGGTAATTTTACCTCGTAAGCACCAATGTGTTGCGTGATACCACCTGCCTCACCGCTGGCTACGTCCGCTTTACGCACGTAATCGAGTAGGGAGGTTTTACCATGATCCACGTGACCCATGATTGTAACGACAGGAGAACGCGCCAATAAATCTTCAGGTGCATCAGGCTCTTCTTCGATGTTAGAACCTACTTGCTCTTCTGCTGAAATGAATTCAACTTCTTTATCAAACTCACCTGCAATCACTTCGATAAGCTCTGCATCCAAACGCTGATTGATGGATACAAATATACCTAAGCTCATACAAGTCGTAATGATTTGTGTAGCTGATATCTCCATGACGCTCGCCAAATCAGAAACGGAAATAAATTCTGTCACTTGTAGCTTAGCGCCTTGTGCTTCTAATTGGCGGAGTTCTTCTTTTTCACGGAATTTACCCCGTTTATCACGGCGTATTTTCTGACCTTTATTTTTACCCCCTAAATTAAGGCGAGCCATTGTTTCCTTGATTTTCGCTTCAATTTGTTGTTGCGAAATAGGCATTGGTTCATTGCGGCGAGGTCCAGTATTATTACCACCACTATTTCCACCTGTATTAGGACCCGTTCTTGGACGGTCATTTGGCCCGCTTCGATTGGTATTATTTTGCTGATTATTGCCTGTGTTTGTACCTGTATTAACTGTACTTCCTGCGCCTGGTGTACCTGGAGCAGTTGGAATTTTCTTCCGTTTGCGTTTGCGTTTACGTGCCTCAGCACTTTCGCTATTCGCGGAAGTAGTAGGTGCTTTTGGCGTACCATCAGGATTTTTAGCCACTACAGGATTGGCAGGTCTGTCACCTGGGCGACTGGTGCCTCTACCTTTATTTCTGTTTCTATTTCTATCGTTAGGATTAGTAAAACCTTTCTCCTTTTCGATAAATTTATCAATATCGATTTTACCCTTAATTTTCAAACCCCTCAGTTGAGGCGCTTCTGCGCGGATGAGGTCTTCATTATCAATGTCACCGGCAATTCTGCTATCGGTTTCTTCCATTGATAAAGGTGGAATGACTATCGGTTTTTCAATAATAGGTTTAACAGGTTCTTGCTTTTTCTCAATTTGCTGTGGCTGTTGAGATTTAGGCTGCTGTTGATTATGTTGCGGTCTGTTATTATCTCTATTCTGCTGTTGATTATGTTGCGGTCTATTATTATCTCTATTCTGCTGTTGGGGTGATCTATTATTATCTTTTTGCTGTTGATTATTCTGCTGTTGAGGTGGTTTATTACTATCTCTATTCTGCTGCTGAGGTGGTCTATTATTGTCTCTTTGCTGCTGGTGTTGCTGCTGTTTTGAATTATTGTCAGCTTTAGGCTGCTGAACAGGTTCTTTTTTAGGCGGATTAAGGTCTATTTTACCCAACACCTTAGGCATCTGCGCGCTGGGTCTTTCAATAATCCCATTGGTAGGTTTATCGACTGATTTATCAACAGGCTTTTCAACAGGTTTGTCCTCTACTTTCGGCACTTCTTTGATCGGGAAAAGACTAATAGTCTTTCTCTCGGTTGGAGGTTGAGGCGTTAACTGAGTAGTCGGTGAAGTTGTTGGAGGATTAGGCGGTTGTTGAACAGTGGGTGGTGTCGGTGGCTTCACTGCCGGGCGCGTACCAATGATAATTTGGTCGGCTTGTTGTTTCTCAGCTTTAGAGTCCGAGAATTTTTTCATTAAGGAATCGTACATACCGTCCGATAACTTAGCATTAGGCTTGTTTTCGACATCAAAACCCTTATCGGTCAAGTACTCAATTATTGAGCCCATACCGATATTCAGTTCTTTTGCTACCTTGATTAACTGTCTTTCCATTAAAAAGTTTATATACAGAAAAAATATTTTGCTGCTCGGTAGGCAAAAAGAGCTGCTTGATGATGCCAAATTTTACACCTTCACGTTTTCATTATCCACGATTTAAATTGGTTAAATAGAACATATCATCAGCCATTTTACCTGTTATTAAAAATTTATCGGTTTGTATTTAAACGACTTAAATTAAGACTTTGAATGGTCTTTAAGTCACTCTTTCCACCGTTTAACATTATTTCTTTCAAAAAGATTCGCAAAGTTACATCAAATCTTTCAACCTTTTTTAATTATTTTCTTAATTGCCTTCTTTTTTTAAAGTTTCTCCATCAAAAAATTAGTCATTTTAGTATAAAGATGTAAGCGCGTTAAACCACCAAAAATGCCATGATTTTTATTTGGATAATAATAGGTATCAAATTGTTTATTCGCTTTTTCAAGCGCATCCACCATTTCTACCGAGTTTTGGAAATGTACATTATCATCTGCCATGCCATGCACTATTAGATAATTTCCCTTCAATCCATCGGCAAAATAAACAGGCGAATTATTTTTATACCCCTCAGTATTTTCCTTCTCCGTTTGCATATATCGCTCCGTATATATCGAATCGTACCATTTCCAATTGGTCACTGGGGCTACAGCAATGGCTGCTTTAAATACATCATTGCCTTTCAAAATACAAAGGCTTGACATATATCCGCCATAACTCCAACCAAATATGCCTATCCGTTTGCCATCCACATAAGGTTGTTTAGCCAGCCATTTAGCTGCTTCTATTTGGTCAATCGTTTCGTAATGACCGAGTTGTTTATAAGTCATTTTTCTAAATTCCTCGCCTCGCCCGCCTGTACCACGTGGGTCAACGCATACTATCATATAATCTTTTTGAGCCAACATTTGATACCACCAATAATCCTGTCCTTTCCAAGCATCTATTACTTGCTGACTGCCTGGTCCTGAATATTGTGTCATAAAAACAGGGTACTTTTTAGCAGGGTCAAAACCAACAGGTTTTATCATCCAACCATTCAATTCCACATTTTCAGAGGTTGTAAATTTGAAAAACTCAATAGGCTGTGTGTTATAATCTTTTTGTAAACTTTCCACGCCTTTATTATCTTCAATAGTCCGAATTTTAATACCTTGATTGTCATAAACCGTATAGGTTGAAGCGGTATTCGCAGTAGAATGATTCATAACAAAATAAGAAAAATTGCTACTGAATTGTGCATCATTTACACCCATTTCGCCATCTTTACCCCCCAAAGCATGGTCTTTTGAGCCATCTAATTTGACAAAATAAATCTCCTTTTGCATCGGTGCAATCTTCGATCCTTGATAAAAAACCTCTCCATTCGCTTCATCTAAACCATATATTTTTCTAACGTCCCAATTGCCTTTGGTCAATTGGCGAATAATTTTTCCAGTTTTATCGTATAAATAAATGTGATTGTAACCATCCGTTTCAGACGATTTGATGAACGAACCGTCTTTCAAAAAAGCTATGTCATCATTGAGTTCCAAATCCACAAAGTATTTATTGGTTTCTTTCAATAATGAAG
>JAYTON010000295.1:0-3660 GCA_043747725.1 Saprospiraceae bacterium | reverse complement strand
AATTTTGCTAAAACAGGCAATCCAAATGGGGCTAATTTACCCGAATGGAAAAGCTATGATAAGCAGACTGGAAATATTATGCTATTGGGCGATAAAGTTGAAGTCAAAGCGGCTTTTTTGAAAAAGGAATTTGATTTTTTAGAAATGAATTAAGCGATGGTACAAAACAAGCTTTATTTTAAAGGTCTATATGGCGACAATTCAATCGAATTTGTGCAAGGGCTTATCCATATACACCCTTTTGGTCTCATTGGCAAACGCCATGACGGAAAGGTGAAACTGCACGCCCATAATAATATGTTGCAAATATTTATCATAGAAAATGGCACAACAGAATTGCAATATGACGAATTCAAATATGAGGTTTCTGCACCCGCTTTTATGACGATTCCTAAAAATGTGGCGCATGGATTTCACCATAAAGACGAGGTAACAGGCTGGATTATTAACCTATCCGATGCGGTATTAGAACATCTTTTGCAGCGTGAAGCCGATATTATTATGGAGATAGATGCTATCCACATCAGCACGATTGACCCCGAGGCTAAAGCTATGATGGACGTTTATAAAACCATGAAACAGTGTATTGAGGAATACAGTAATAATTTTGCGGGCAAGCAATTGATGTTGGAAAGCCTTATCAGTCAATTAATTGTACAATTACACCGACTGCCCTCCGAGACCACTAAATTATCTTCTACATCTGATAGTGCCAGCAAGGTTTATTTTAGGCGATTTATGGGCTTGATAAAAAGCGGTAACACTTTTAGAAAAACAATAGTAGAATATGCTACCGCTTTGTCCATTTCACAAGGACATTTGGTGCGGGTGTGTCAAACCATAGCGGGTAAATCCCCCAAAGATATTGTCACCGATTATTTTATACGGCAGGCGCAAATAGCCTTGACCGATATTGATAAATCCATTGCCCAAGTTGCTTATGAATTGCATTTTGATGACCCTGCCTATTTTACCCGTTTGTTTAAAAAGAAAATAGGACATTCGCCCAAAGTTTTTCGTGAAAAACATGGGGTGAAAAATTCGTAGCACCCCCCTCAGTCATGCTTTCAGCTTGATGGAGCGTTCGCACCATATTTTCAACCATTTCACCATTTAAAAGTTACTCCCTTCCTAATTTTACGTTTCCATAGTAGAGCAGTTTTTTAAACAATTTTTATTTATCTTTGTGTTATGAAAATCTTACCAATTGGCATACAGACCTTATCTGAAATCCGGGCGAAAAACGGAATTTATGTAGATAAAACGGAGCTTGTTCATCAATTAGTAACAGGCGGTAAATATTATTTTTTGTCTCGCCCACGGCGGTTTGGCAAGTCATTGACCGTTTCTACTCTGAAAGAATTGTATTTGGGCAATAAACCGCTTTTTGAAGGATTGTGGATTTATGATAAATGGGATTGGTCAAAAACCAACCCTGTCCTCCATTTTTCATTTGATACGATGAATTATCAACGGCAAAGTTTAGATATTGCCCTTTCAAAAGAGTTAAAATATTGGGCAAAACACTATAAAATTCGATTGGTAGAGACAGATTTTCAAGAACAATTCAAGGAGTTGATTGAAAAATTATCAAAAAAACATGGCAATGTTGTTTTATTAATTGATGAATATGACAAACCCATTATTGATTACTTGGAAACGCTTGAAATTGAAAAAGCTAAAGTCAATAGGCTTACTTTGCGTAGTTTTTATAGCGTTTTAAAAAATGCAGGCACTTCATTAGAATTGGTGTTCATAACAGGCATTTCTAAGTTTGCGAAAGTCTCGCTTTTTTCACACTTGAATAATTTGACAGACATTACACTGTCAAAAGAATATGCCGCTTTAACGGGCTATACACAAACAGAATTAGAGTTTTATTTTAACGATTATTTACAACGCTGTGCCAACGAACTCAAAATCAGTCGGGAAGAACTGTTGTCTCACATGAAAATTTGGTATGACGGCTATACTTGGGATGGCGCAACAGAGATGTATAATCCTTTTGGCACACTCAATTTTTTAGCAGACCGCCAATTCAAAAACTATTGGTTTTCAACAGGTAGTCCTCAATTTTTGATTGACCAGATGCGAAAACATACACGGTTTGATGTTGAAAATTCGGTTGTCAATAATACCATTTTAGATAAATACGATATTGAAAACATTGCCCTCATTCCCTTACTTTTTCAAACAGGGTATTTAACCGTTAAATCTCTTGACCCCATGACGGGTGATTTGGTTTTGGATTATCCGAACAAAGAAGTGCGGGAAAGTATGTACCAGTTTTTGATAGACGATTTGGCTAAAAACCAGTATCGGACGCACACAGGACATACCATAAAAGACCTCAATCAAGCCTTTGTGACCAAGGATTTGCCCCAAGTGAAAAAGATTCTCAATGCCTTATTAGCCGATTTGCCGAGTGAAACTTTTGTGAAACAACGAGAAGGCTTGTATCATGGTTTGATTCATTTGGTATTTAGTTATTTGGGTATGTTCGCTCACAGCGAAGTACATTCGTCGCAAGGGCGAGCCGATGCCGTTGTTCAAACTTTGACCGATATTTTTATTTTTGAATTTAAATTTAACAAAACCGCACAAGAAGCCTTTGACCAAATCATTACTAATAAATATGCCAACAAGTATCAGACTTCTGGTAAAACCATTACAGGCATTGGCGTTAATTTCAATTCTGATAAAAAAGAAATTGATGATTGGATTGATAAGGTTTTATAAGCTTGTAAACGGAAAAATACTTACCTATCTTTTTGAGAATCAAGCATTTGTTGATTTTCACCCCCTCAGTATTTTCACGCTTTTTAATGACAAACGCTGGATTATCTGATTTGATAATCCAGCGTTTGTTTTTTACCCCCTCAGTATTTGCTTACTTAAAACGGCTATTTTAATAAAAAATGAAATAAAAAACCTTTGATAAAGCAATTTTCAGTATTTTATGCTGTTAATTATCATATCAATTACAAAACTGTGCGATTTATCCTATTTTTAAAGAATTTGTCCTATTTCACGGGCTGTGAAATACTGATATTTGCTAATGTCTTTGAAAAGAATTTTAGTAGAAAACCTATTCTCATTTCCTTAAATTTTCCACGTTTTGAATATTAACTTAACACAAGATATTGATACAACCAATGGCATAGGTAGGATATCTATACAGCAGAAGCCCTACCCTACCCTTCAAAAGATAGAAGCAGTTATCGTTGATTTACCGACTGTCCGCCCACATCATTTATCTATGACCATTATGCAAAAACAAACGATGGTCATTATCCGCTTGTGGTGCAGTGATGGCATTGAAGGTATTGGCGAAGCAACAACAATCGGCGGTTTGAGTTATGGCGAAGAGTCGCCCGAAAGCATGAAGTTGAACATTGATACCTATTTCACACCTTTATTATTAGGTAAAAATGCGACCAATATCAACTCGGCAATGAAGCTATTGGATAAACACATCAAAGGCAACCGCATTGTGAAATCGGGTATTGAAACGGCTCTTTTAGATGCACAAGGTAAGCGTTTGGGTGTTTCGGTTTCAACATTATTGGGTGGTGCTGTGTCGGATACCTTGCCTGTTTTATGGACTTTGGCAAGTGGCAATACCCAAAAAGATATTGAAGAAGCTGAAATGTATTTAGC
>JAYTON010000294.1:0-5705 GCA_043747725.1 Saprospiraceae bacterium | reverse complement strand
GTCATTGAAGCTCTATTCATTGAGCTTTCAAGCTAATGAACAAGTAGATGTGAATACAATTATTTATGGTTTAATTTTCCAGTTCCATCTCCTCTTCCTCCTCCATATCCGGCTCTAAGTAAGAAGCGTAGCGTAAAGGCTTGACAGGTTTTCTGACGCGAGGCGGTAGTGTTGTGTTTTTGCCTGTTTGTACCACCCAAAAGTTGCGCCAGTGGACGTATGATCTTTCTAAACTTTGAGCTGCGGATAGAGCATATTCTTGGGTAGGATAAGTTTTTCGCTTGAAAAGCCTACAAATCATAATTTTGTCGTCTTCAAAATCCCAATGCGCCAATTCTGGCACATGACTGAGTTCATATTTCCGCCCGTACCACTTAGGGAAGTTCATCGAACTTCCGAAATGTACTTCTTCTTTGGTTTGATTAAAACTTTTATACACCACATAGGTTGGCGGCTTCGGTTCTCTTTTGACTCTTTTTTTCTTCTTTTTCGGCATGGTATTCAATTTTTAATTTATATACGCTTCATTAATCAGTTTGTTTCATACCATATTTTTCCACAAAGAAAGGGCGATGATACCCCTCAGTATCATCGCCCTTTTATTGATTCTTGAACTTCATTTTTATAAAAATCCTGCGAATTCATCGCCTATTATTCTCCAAAAAGAGAGTCAATTTATCCATCGCAGCCCCTAAAACCTCGACACTCGGCAAGAAGACAATGCGGAAATGGTCTTTAGTGGGATAATTGAAACCGTTGCCCGCCACCACTAAGATATGGTGCTCTTCTAATAAACCCAGTATGAATGCATCGTCGTCTTTGAAGTTAAATTGCTTCAAATCTATTTTGGGAAATAAATATAATGCGCCTTTAGGGCGCACGCAAGTGACGCCTTCAATTGCAATAAGTTTTTCATGGCACATTTCCATTTGTTTAAAAAGCCTGCCTGTCGGTATCACCAAATCATGAATACTTTGATAACCGCCCAATGCTGTCTGAATGCCATATTGAGCGATAACATTAGCACAAAGGCGCATACTCGCTAAAAATGTCAACCCGTCAGTGTAAGATTTCGCTCGATGCTTCGCGCCACTCAATATCAACCAACCACCGCGAAAGCCCGCAGCCCGATAGTTTTTGGATAAACCGCCCATCGTGACCGCCAAAGTATTTTCTACCATCGGCGCAACGGAATGATGCGTTGCCCCATCGTACAATATTTTATCGTATATTTCATCTGAAAACAGTATCAAACCGTTAGCTTCCGCAATTTTGACGATGCCTTCTACAATTTCACGGTCATACACCGCCCCCGTCGGGTTATTGGGATTGATGAGGACGATGGCTTTTGTTCGGCTCGTGATTTTGGATTCGATGTCTTTGAGGTCAGGATTCCAATCACTTTTTTCATCGCATATATAATGTACAGGCTTGCCACCGCATAAACCTACTGCTGCTGTCCACAAGGGATAATCGGGCGTCGGCACTAATACTTCGTCGCCTTCATTGAGCAGGGCTTGCATGCACATCACTATCAGCTCGCTCACGCCGTTGCCAATATACACATCTTCAATTTGCGTATTTCTGACACCGATGCTTTGATAATATTGCATCACAGCTTTCCGCGCGGCAAATAAACCCCTTGAATCGGCATAGCCTTGTGCTTCGCGGATATTTGAGATGATGTCGTGGACAATTTCATCGGGTGTATCGAAACCGAAGGCAGCCGGATTGCCGATGTTCAGATTGGTAATTTTAAACCCTTGTTGTTGCAGAAATAAAGCGCGTTCGTAGATGGGTCCTCTTATTTCGTAACGGAGGCTTCCCAAGCGTTGGCTTTTTTCAAACTGTTTTGCAGAATGTGGCATACTGTTCAATTTCTATTTTGACACATAGTTCACATAGAACACATACTTTCTTTAGTTCCTTACAAGATGACAAGAAAGTATGTGTTCTATGTGAACTATGTGTCAAAAAATATGTGGTATATTATAAATGCGTCATTTTCTTAATCAGAACACCTTTATCGGTTTCTATTTTCAAAAAAATGAGGCTGGTACTGAGGGGGGGTAAATCGGCGACAAGATATTCATTTTCGATGGCATCGAAGCGTTTTGTATAGAAGATTCTGCCATCGGCGTACATTAATTCTACTTTGTGAATCTTATGCGCTTGGTTTTTATTGTTGATAATAAAATAATTGGAGAAAGGATTAGGGTATGTAACTAACTCGCTTTGTGCAATAATGGGAGCAATAGCACTTGATTTATCCAATCGGACGCAATAATCTTCTACTTCTCCCCCATCAAAAATCTCGCAATTTTGAGGCGGCATACCCAACGCTCCGACGAATTTCATCGCTACACGCATACGAGTGACCCCCTCAGTAATATTTGTCGGAATGAGGATTGAATCACTTTTCACGTTGGCATTGAACTTTAAAACTTCCCATATTTGTTCCCCTGCATCGTCAAAATCACCATCCCCATTGTAGTCAATCCAAACGCGCAAACCTTCATTGAATGAGGGTCCAGAGAATGCCGGTTTTAGAGCCAATTGATACTTTTTACCAGCTTTCAAAACAGTAGCAATCGTATCGAATTTAATATAGCCACCGTTCTTACCTGAGATGGATTTGAAGTCAGAAATAGCAAAACTGTCTATCCATTCGGAAGAAGTAGAGCCACCAGTTTTGCAATAAGTCAAATCAAAACAAGGTCCACAACCCGCAGTTTTTATGGGTATAATGACTTCAGGACTGGGCTGAGCAGCACAATTTGATTTGATGGAAACTTGATAAGCGGTGCAAATTTTTAAATTATTAATTGTGACACTTGTATCATTTAATGTTTTTTCAAATACACAACTGCTTGAATTTGATTCTTTTACACATAAAATATAGCCTAATGCAGCAGTAACCTTTGAAAATCTTAAAGTAAATTGATTTTGACTGAGATTTAAAACTTCAATATTATCAGGCGGGGTGCAGCAGCCATCCGTTTTGAAAGGCAATATTAATGGTGCTGAAATATCGGCATTACATGTAGATTTTAACTCTAATTCATACTCTGTACAGCTTGTTAAGCCCGGAATACTGAGGGGGGGTGCTGTGCCATTTATAGCTGTCCAATTGGTCGAATTTTTTATACGATAACGGGCTTGAAAAGAAGAAGAAGCCGCCACTTTAAAAGAAATGCTGGCACTCATGGTCGTGGCAGAAACACTTACAGAAGACGGCTGTTGGCAGGCACTGCAATAATTTAAAACTTTTTGTAGGGTTTTAAAGGCATTCACCCGCCCGCCAGTCCGTATTTTATTTTGCAAATCGGGTTTGGTATCCACACTTGTGAGTATCCAATTTTTTAAAAATAAAGCTGCCGCTTTAGGATTGGTTTTGGATAAATTAGTGAAATTAGTGCAAGGCACTGAATAAGCCAAAGCCACTATACCAGCTACAATGGGACACGCGAACGATGTACCTTCATCTTGAATATAGCTGCCGTTTTGCGCCGTTGTATAAACGGCAATACCGGGCGCAGCAACATCTACATTGTTCACACCATAAGCCACATTCGCTCCTTTCAAATCATTGCGATCAGTAGCCGTAACCACGACTAAGTAATCGCTCGGGCAAGTGGAAGGTAAATCACCTACCAAATCCACATTTATGTTGCTATTCGCTGTAGAACCAACGCTAATAATACCCGCAATGCCCAACGAATCGTACATGGCGCACCAAATCGGCGCATCAGATGCAAAACCACTTGAACCGAAACTTGAATTGGTTGCTACTATAAAAGCACCTTTTTTACCACCTGATTTTTGATATAATCGCCGCATTACTAAGGCGTAATTATAGGCTGCCACGACATCGGCTTCTGTCCCCCGTTCGGTATCAATTTTAATACTCATCATTTTTACTTTCCAATTGACGCCGCTGATGCCTCGGCTATTATTGCCCACCGCACCCAACATGCCTTCCACTTTTACTGCATGTGTATTGCCGCCTGCAATATCATCTTTCAGCGTTTTTGTATTCCAACCTTGAAAGTCATCAACGTATCCATTGCGATCATCATCGATGCCATTATTGGGTATTTCGTTCCAATTATACCAGTGATTGGCTTGAATATCGGCATGAGTAGGCTCAAAGCCGTTATCAATGACGGCTACTACGATGGTATCGCCATCGGTAGTGCGACCGCCTGTTGTAATATCCCATGCTTGAGTGGCTTGAATATCCGCGCCAACAGTGCCGCCTGATTGCCCCGTATTCATCAAATGCCATTGATTATTGAAGAAAGGGTCATTCGGAACAGTTGTCAAAATAGAACGCAACTCGACGTAATGGTTGAATTGAGCATTCAATACTGAGGGGTGGCTGCGGATGGTGAATAGCAGTTTTTTTTCATCAACCGATTCGTCAAAATCCAATTGCCAAATATTAAGATCTTCAGAAAGGCAATTGCTTTTAATAATGTCCATTTTCAGCCTTTGCAAAGGCGTTGATAATTCTGTAATTTTATGGTTGAATAGGAGTTGAACGAGGATTTGTCCCTTAACATGGTCTTGTTTTTGAGCATGAAGGGCGTAAATTAAACATATGAAGATAAAAGATAAAAAAGCTTGTTTCATATAAATGATTGGTTGTTTCAGCGGATTTGAAAATGTTCTGACTTTAGACAAAACTACGACTTTAAATGTTATGTAGTTGTCATTTTAAAGACATTATATTTCAAAATAAAGGAAATTACTTGAATTTGATAGGCATTTAAACTACTTTTTATTTCAATTTAATATTAATATTTACAAATCATTATCATTTTTAAAAGTAATAAATCATACGAAACCCTTATAAAAAACGTTAAAACAGAAAATGAAAAATTTTAAAATGATTTTAAAAAAAATAATTATCGCTGGTATTTTCGCTTGTTTGAGCCTTGCTGCATTTTCACAGTCAGATCCTCAACTACCCCTCAGTAAAACGGAGATTGAAAAGAATTATAAGGAACGCATCGAGCAATCGCAAATTGCAGGGCAATATATTCCCAAAGATTTGCCCGATGCTATTGCCGAATTGAATAAATTGACTGACCAATCTTCTCGCGATAAATTCAAGCAATTGAATGAATATAATGCCGAGCATAAAATGTATTTCAGCCTCGTCAGGTGGGTGTGTACGAATTGGGGGCTGTACGAAGGCTCGCGTATTTCACAATATTTGAAAGAGGTGGGTCTATCATTTCCTGAAGATCAAGCAGTTGCCATTATTATAGCGTGGCATCGAACTTTGAATAAAAAAGACATTAATTTCAAGGAAATTCGGGATAGATTGGTTGAAAAACGCAAAAAAGAACGCGAAGAACGCCTCAGTAAAGGTAAAGTCATCAAAGAAGAAATTAAAAAAACACCACCACCTTCTACCGTTAAAAATTAGTTTTATCTTTGAAATATATACCTTTGTCCCCTAAATTAATCTATTAATTAAAATTTATGTTGACAATTGGAGTATCTATTCAAGATATTTGGGCTAAAATGTGCGGTATTCATTTGCAGCAACATATTAAAGAATATTTAAAGCTCAAAGCTGATATTGCTTATTTTGACAATGAAAAAGAATTATTGAATGCCCTTTATAATGGCTCCATTGCTGTTGTGCCTCGCCCCATGAGAGATTTGCCTACAAAACTACCCGATGGTATTAT
>JAYTON010000293.1:0-6946 GCA_043747725.1 Saprospiraceae bacterium | reverse complement strand
TGGTTTGGTTAGCTGGAAGGATATACCGAGTGGGTATTTTAATGTATGGAAAGAAAGTAACTTTTAGGGAATTGGGTAAGTGGCTATTTTATAAAGATTAATGCTATATTTTTTTTAAAACAAGGATATAATAATTAAAAATAAACTCCTTTTTTTTCAGAATCGTTTTCTCCAACAAACAGCCTCGTGAGGTGAGCATATCTGAATATTCTTTCAAATCGTATTGATGTGGATGCAAAATATCGCCTGGAAGGATTTGAAAAATAGTCTTTAAAAAAGGGAAATTATGGGCATCAATGGACACCACTAAATGCCCGCCCGACTTAATGGAATTCACCAGTATGTCAAAACATTTATCCAAATCAGCTACATGATTAATGGCATTTAAGCAAAAGACTACATCATATTCATGGTGTTTATCAAACGTTTCTAAAGGTTGTGAATAGAAAGTAACATTTGAATAGAGGTTTTTTTTGAAATGAGGCAACTTCTCTTCGTAATCGTCCAAAAGCGGATCTATGGCATCCACTTTTGGACTTTTAAAAATCATGAAAATACCAGCAGGTCCGCATCCTGCATCAAGGATGCGAGTATTATTTCCCCCCTCAGTATTTAAGCGTTCTAATCCTGTTTCCAAGAGTAGATTTTCCCAATAATGCGTTTTCCAATGGGCATAATCGGTAGTTGGTTTGTTTTTAAGATAATTTTGCCACCAACGAATTTCAGCGGCTTGTGCTATTTTCCAACGAAAGGTCATAAACAGGTCAATTTTGAATTTCTATATTATCATTTTCCAATTCCTTGAAATAAAAAATAGCCTTCTCTTTCAAAATCCGCTCCTGCACTTTTTCACCTTTTGTCTGCACGGGCTTGATGATTTTGTAATGAGGCCAGCCATCCGTATCGCGCCCGATAAATTCGTAATAACCATCGTAACTTAATAAGTGACAAACGGCAATATGCATCAAATCTTGTTTCTCTTCCTTTGTAAACCCTTTTTTCCAAAAGCCTAATTCTTGAATGCCAATCATCAGGAGGACAACATTCAAATCTGGCAAAGTATCATATTTCAAGGTTTCTTTTACCGTATGGCGCACTTTCAGCCATTCAAAATCCAATTCCCAATCTTCCATTTATCTATTAATTATGTTTATCTAAATTATTTAAAACTAAAACCCTCGCCTTTACTTTAAAAACTACCCTTTCGAGGGCAGAGGCACAAGGGATATGATATTAAAACCTGATATTAAAAGCGTTTGTTTAGCGTCTTCTAAATTTTTGCAAAATCCTAGAATGAAGCCACCACCGCCTGCACCGCATAATTTTAACTTATAAATATCTCCCGCCAATCCTTCCAGCCAAGCATTTTTATACGCCAAAGGTACGGCTTCTGGGAAATAACGGTATTGAAAATGGCTTATTTTATGCATTGTTTCAAATAAAATATCTGGCATATTATTTAAAAAAGCAGCAATAGCCTCATCAATATGAGGTACTAATTCATTGATTATCAAGTCATTATACTGAGGGGTCTTGCAACGGTCAGCAAATATGGTTATCAGATTTTCCGCCTTTCGTTGGATATGGGTGTCAATCAAAAAAAATTGAATATCGTTTTTAATGGGTTCTAATGCTACTATGGTTCTATCTTTTTTAATTAAAATAGGTTTTTTAACATAGCATATTAAAGGGTCAAAACCTGAACTGGCACCATGAAAATAGCTTTCCATTTTACCAAAAATTGTTTTTAATTCTAATAAATCTTCTGATTTTTTTATACAAAATTTATCATACATACCCGCTACCAATGCACCACTGCTGCCCACCCCATAACCACGCGGCACATAAGATTTAAAATATAAACCTTGATTTAATTCTTCTGCTAACCCCTCAGTATCCAGCATTATTTCACCGTTTTTAACAATTTGTTTTAGATAATTATAAAATTTAGGTAAATCGAATTGCATGGTTTTATCGTCGGCATATTCCCACGAGCCACCATATTTCCAAAGAGGCATCGCTAAGGCTTGAGAGCCTTGTAACACAGTGTGTTCACCGAATAATAAAAGTTTTGCAGGATAAAATATATTGTTCATAATAAAAACGAAGCAAAAGTGGCACATAATCCCAACATTTTTGGGAGAGTATATTCGTTAACGTATTGGATTTTTTTTTAACAAGATTTTAAAGTCACAAAATTTTATATGAGGCAATATTTTCTTGTACAAACAGTTTTTACTTAAAATAACCGATATATGACAGCATTACCTCTACACGCAATTTCACCTTATTTCGAAACCGTTAAATTTTTTAAAAAACATGAGATTTTTATTGAGTGTATGGGTATTTAGCATAGCGTCTATTACTTCTCTTACAGCCCAATGTCTTGAAGGCGACTGCCAAAACGGACGGGGCATTTATCAATTCGACAATGGCAATAAATACGCTGGCGACTTCCGCAAAGCCATCATGAATGGCAAAGGTACGCTTTATTTTGCCAATGGCAATCGCTACAATGGCGATTGGCAAGGCGGTTTCCGCGAAGGACTGGGCATTTATTATTTCTCAAATGGTAATGCCTACACGGGAAATTTCAAGAAAAATAAATTTCATGGGCAAGGCACTATGACTTTTACAAGTGGCAACAAATACACTGGCAATTGGGAAAATGACCAACCTAATGGCTCAGGTATTTACTATTTTGTAGGAGGCGATAGATACGAAGGCAGCATGAAAAATGGTAAATTTGAAGGCGATGGCACAATGTTTTATAAAAACAATGAAAAATTCGTCGGCGAATGGACAAATAATCTCCGTCATGGGCGAGGTAAAATGTACCGCGCTGACAATAAATTAGTGGAAGGCGTATGGGTGAATGGTACAATGACCAATAGTTCGGAAGGCCCAGTTGGTCAATCTTCAACAGCGAATACCCCCTCAGTATCAACGAGTTCCGAAGCCTTGCAAGATTGCAATAAAAATTATTGCCGCGATGGAAAAGGCGTTTATCAATATGGTGATGGCAGCAAATGGGTAGGAGAATTTAAGGACGGCACCCCCGAAGGCTCAGGCACTTGCTATTATGTCAACGGTGATAAATATGTCGGTAAATTTGAAAAACATGCACCACATGGCGAAGGTGCAATGTACTATAAAAATGGGCGCATCCTATCAGCGATTTGGGAATATGGTCGTCCGGTGGGAGAAATACCTGCTAATAGTAAAGTAAATGAAACATCAGTGGAAATTGACCGCGACAATGAGGTAAAAATATGGGCAGTGGTGGTAGGAGTGGGTCGTTATAGCTCAATGCCTGTTTTGAAATATTCTGACGATGATGCCTATCAATTTTACTCTTTTTTGAAAAGCCCCGAAGGTGGTGCTTTGCCCGATAAGCAAGTGCGCGTTTTAGTGGATGAAGATGCTACACGCTCTAATATTCTCACGACGATGCGTCAAGTGCTTTTGAAAGCGGATGAAAATGATGTGGTAATATTTTATTTTTCAGGGCATGGTTTGGAAGGGGCATTTTTACCACAGGACTATGATGGTATTAATAATAAATTATATCACACTGAAATAAAAGCTATTTTAGAACAGAGCAAAGCCAAGCATAAAATTTGTATAGCGGATGCTTGCCACAGTGGTACTTTATTGGCTATGAAACAGCCGATAGAAAATGTTTTGCAGACCTACTATCGCGCGTTCAACGCTTCGTCAGGTGGTACAGCCTTATTTATGTCATCAAAAGGAGAGGAATATTCGCTTGAAGATCAGGGTTTGCGCTCAGGTATTTTCAGCCATTATTTGATTCGCGGCTTAAAAGGAGAAGCCGATGTAGATGGGAATAAAATCGTGACGATACGTGAAATCTATGATTTTGTCTACAAAAATGTCAGAACATACACGTCAAATGTACAAACGCCGATGATTAGCGGTAAATATGACCAATCAATGCCTGTGGCGGTAGTGCGGCATTAATTTTTTTAATTTTTTATACCCAAAACCCTGCAAGCATTTTATATGTTTGCAGGGTTTTTATTTTAATTAAATTCTAACCAAGTCCAAATTATGAAAAATCAACTTATTGAATGCGTTCCTAATTTCAGTGAAGGGCGCGATATGTCTATCATCAAGCAAATTACCAATGAAATAGAAAGTGTTGAAGGCGTTCTTTTGCTCAATGTTGATCCAGGGAAGGCGACGAATCGAACTGTTGTCACTTTCGTAGGCGCACCCGAAGCAGTTGTACAAGCCGCCTTTTTAGCGATAAAAAAAGCGGCGGAACTGATTGATATGAGCCAACACAAAGGCGCGCATCCGCGCATGGGGGCTACGGACGTTTGCCCTTTGATTCCGATAGCGCATATTTCGATGGAGGAAACGGCAGAATGGGCGCGGCGATTGGGCGCGATGGTAGGACACCTCCTCAGTATTCCAGTGTTTTTATACGAAGCTGCCGCCTCAAAACCTGAGCGTAAGAATTTGGCTCACATACGCGCAGGCGAATACGAAGGCTTATCTGAAAAATTAAAAAAACCGGAATGGCTACCTGATTTTGGAGCAGCTGTTTTCAATCCTAAAGCAGGAGCAACAGTCATCGGAGCACGGGATTTTTTAGTCGCCTACAATGTCAATTTAAATACAACAAGCGTTCGGCGAGCCAATTCCGTTGCTTTTGATGTCAGAGAGCAAGGTCGGATTTTGACTGATGAAAAAGGAAAAACGCTTTTGGATGAAAAAGATGAGCCGAAGCGTCAAGCGGGTATGTGCAAATCGGTGAAAGGCATTGGCTGGTTTATTGAAGAATATGGCATCGCTCAAGTGTCCATGAATTTGACAAATATCAACGAAACGCCCTTGCATATTGCCTTTGAAGCCTGTTGCAAAAGTGCTGAAAACAGAGGTATGCGTGTGACGGGTTCTGAACTTGTAGGGCTTATACCGAAGCGCGTTTTGATAGAAGCAGGGCAATATTTTTTAAAAAAACAACAACGCTCGGCAGGCATTTCTGAAGAAGAAATCATTAAAATAGCTGTAAAAACCTTTGGTTTAGATGAATTATCGCCTTTTGACCCATCAAAACGCGTCATCGAATATTTATTAGAAGATGCTACTGCCGACCCCCTCAGTAAAATGACCTTACGACAATTTGCAAATGAAACAGCGTCTGAAAGTCCTGCTCCTGGTGGTGGTTCTATTGCCGCATATATTGGTTCATTGGGTGCAGCATTAGCCACCATGGTCGCTAATTTGAGCAGTCATAAAAAAGGTTGGGATGCTCGTTGGGAAACGTTTTCAGATTGGGCAGAGCGTGGTCAAGCCTTAAAAGATGCGCTTTTGAAAAAAGTAGATGAAGACACAGCAGCTTTTAATGCCCTCATGGAAGCCATGCAATTGCCTAAAAGCAATGATGTTGAAAAAGCAGCGCGCAAAGCAGCCCTACAAGCCGCTACAAAATATGCCATTGAAGTACCTCTCAGTACAATGCGCCTTTCGCTTGAAAGTTTTGATATAATTAAAGCGATGGCTGAAATAGGGAATCCTAATTCCGTGAGTGATGCGGGCGTAGGGGCATTATGCGCGAGGGCAGCAGTGAGAGGAGCATATTTAAATGTTAAAATAAATGCATCTGGTTTTGACGATAAAGATTTTATTGAAAAAACATTAAAAGAAGCTGCTGAAATAGTAAAAAAATCGGCTTTTTTTGAAGAAGAAATTTTAAATATTGTTGAGAGTAAAATGTAAAATACTATCAATCGACATATTCAACTTTTCTCAATAATTTAATGCCCAATGAAATTTCAATAGACAGGTTGCGAATGCTTTGCTCTGGTACACTCACGTTTTGACGCTGGAAAGGATCCCAACCAATAAAAGGAGGACGGAAATATTGTTTTGAAATATCGGGATGAACACTTACTTCAATCAGCCCGCCTACAAAATCTGAAAAAGGAAATTCATAACCACCTGCTACAGTCAATCCATAGTTGAATTTTTTGACAAATTCCTTTTGTGGTTGAGAATAAAAACTGAAAAGAGCGTTAGCGGCTTCCAAATTCGTATTAACAGTGTATTCCCCCCTCAGTCCAATGGCATAAAACGCCTTGTCGCTGCCGAGTACGCCACGGCGTTTTGCTCCGAAAATGAGTGCCACATTACCAAATTTAAATTGCTGTGTAAAAGCAGATACATTTACCGTGTTGCCATTAAAATCAACACCCGTAGATTTGCGATAGCGATAAGCACTACCGCGAATATGATAACCCAATTGAGCAAATAGAACAGATGTCGGATTTTCAGGTGCATTTTCAATGAATGCAGCGCCGTGATTTTGAAAAAGAAGGCTATTATCGTAAGTGCCACCATTGCCCCAGCGTTGAGAACCTACAGTCAAGCCGCCTTTGACGCCCCAAACAAAACTTTGAGCATAAAATACTGAGGGGGTAAGTGAGAGAGTAAAAAGTAAGATTAAAAAAATGTATAAAGATTTCATTGACAGTTTTTTATAGATTTAAAATTATTTTATGTCTTCTAAAAACGCATTTAGAAGCCGAATTCCATAAGCTGTTGCCACGCGTGCCATGCCTAATTCATTGGTTATCAAAGCCATTCCTGCTATGTCGAGATGTGCCCAATTGGTATGCCCATCTGTAAACATTTCAAGAAATTTGGCAGCCGTAATAGCACCTGCCATAGGTTTATTGGTTAAATTAGAAATATCAGCAACATCGGATTTCATATCATCCATATAAATTTCCCAAAGAGGCAATCGCCAAACCCGCTCGCCCGTTGCATCTCCTGCACGAGAAAGTGCAGAAGCGAGATCATCATTATTTGAAAAAAGCCCTGCGGCATTGTAACCAAAAGTGGCTACAACAGAACCTGTCAATGTAGCCAAATCAATAATTGTATCAGGGTTGAAATTTTTCTTCATATAAGCCAA
>JAYTON010000292.1:0-4637 GCA_043747725.1 Saprospiraceae bacterium | reverse complement strand
GGCTGATATTATTTCCATTCAAGAGGTTTCCCCCGATTGGAATAAAGTGCTAAGAGATTCATTATCAACCAGTTATCCTTATACTTGTCAAATTGCGGGGCTGGATGTTTACAGTATGAAATTGTATTCAAGGTATGCTTTTGCTACTTGCGATACATTTTATTGCGACAATGTACCGAACTTGGTTTTAGGGTTTAACAACCAATATTCATCCCGTAAAATATATGTCATCGCTTCATATATCGCGCCGCCTATTTTTTCATCCGCTTATCAGAAATTACAGCACCAATTGGATACTTTGGCGACGCATATCAAACGTTTGAATTGCCCTGTCATCACGGTGGGCGATTACAATATTCATGGTTCTTCTTTTGAAATTCAGCAATTTCGGCATATTGCTAATCTAAAAGACAGCCGCCGAGGCTACCGACCTGACCGCAGCAACGGCTATATTTCTCTACTCGAAGTGCCGACTGACCATATTTTTTATACGGCTGAAATGACGTGTATTGAATTTCTCACCATCAGCGGACCGCATGAAGAACGGTTGGGGATTGAAGGTTCTTATCAATTCAACAAGGATTCGATGATAGATTATAAACCTTTGCAGTTGCAGGGTTTTCAACCTTGTAAGAATTGCCCTAAGTGATGAAATGTGCTGTTTTAAATTTTATTATTGAGGCGGTGTATCATATGTTACTAAAAAAATACGGCAACTTTCATCATGAAAGCTGCCGTATTTTTTTGATTTAGTTTAGTCTAAATTGGTGTCCTTTCAACTTCGTTCTGCTTCGCGCAATATGGTATTGGCGTAATCAAGAATAGTTGTGTCTTTAATACTAACGATGCCCCCATCGGGGCCAGGTTCTAAATGCCAATCGGAAGTCGAACCTTTGAATTTTAAAGCCCCAAAATAGTTGCGAACGTCTTGTTCGTCTTTATTGAGTTCTTTTGCAATGCGGCTAATGCTGCCGTGCGGGAGACTGTGCTTGATTCTCCTCAATTCCTCGAAAGTAATGTTCATTGTGAGCGATTTTGGTTAGATAATATGGTTTGAGTAGAAAATACATTAATCAATAAGTTAATGTAAAGTTAATTCAAGTTTTTTTACTACCAAATAATTGACAATCTTTTTTTTAAAATTTGTGAAAAAATGTATTTTATGAAATTTTGACTCAATGATTGATTCAAATGTAAGAATTATATTTTTAAATAAAAACTTATTCCCAATAAAAAAAATACTCATTAACATTTATTTACAAATTCAATAAAAACACCATTGTATCCTCTCCATCCGCATAATCAGAAAGCGTCGGTTTTTGAGCTTCTCCAAATTTGAAGGTCGGCGAATTGGCAATAGGGGCTTTGGCTACCACGCATTGTATCTCTTCATTTAACGTTTTCAACTTTGTGGATAGTGTTTTATAATTGTCATAATATTCATAATAAACCATGGCAATAGGTGAGGCAATGGCTTCATTTTCAATCATCATCAAGCAGCCGTTTGAATGGTATTTTATTTTATTCAAAATGACAATGGTGAATTGATAATCAAAATTGTTTTTATATTTATCATGCAAAACCAACTCTTTAAATTCATGAATGACCTCCAAAAGTGGCTCAAATTGATACCCACGCGGCACATATATTTTAGAAACATTGCGACAACCTAAGCCAAAGTAAGTAAAAATATCTTCTCCCAAATGTCTAAAATCCTCAACCGATTCATCCCCCCTCAGTACCGCCACCGCATTTCTGTTTTTACGAATAATATGCGGATATTTTCCAAAATAAGCTTCAAAATACCTCGATGAATTATTACTACCCGTTGCAATCACGGCGTCAAAATCTTTCATGGCACCTTCAACCACTTCAAAATGAGTCGCTACTGAGGGGTTGATGGCTATTAAATTTTGAATTAAAAACGTTATTAAATAGGGGTCTTTATCGGACAATTTAATTTTCGCTTTATGACCGGCTACAAACACGCAGAGTAAATCGTGGAAGCCTACAAGCGGTATATTACCTGCCATTACCAAACTAATTGTTTTGAAATTCGTTTCGTCGATAGTCGGAAAAGTGTATGGATTTACCCAGTTTTCAAGGAGTTCTCTTGATAAGAAGTTGTCGCGAATGGCATTAATGGCTTTCCATTGGTTTTCGATGGTCAACCAAGCATTATGATACGCTGTTTTGCGAATAGCCATTTGGAGGGCTTCGTTGTCGGGAGTGAGTTCTTTACCAAGTTGAATCAGGGCTTCAAGGCGTTCTTTTAATAGCATCCATCATTTTTTTAATTTTTTCGCTACCGAGTTTGTTCATCGTATCAATATTTTGAGCAGGAATATCGCCGACTTCAGGAAATGCTTCGATGGCACGCTCAACGCTGTCTTCTCTCAAAATATGCAAAATGGGGTACGGCGACCGATTTGTATAATTCTCAACATCGCTGGGCAGTGTTTCCTCGAATTGATAATCGGGATGAAACGACGCTATTTGAAAAACACCTTCAAACTTTATTTGTTCAACCACATATTCTACAACGCCGATATAATCCAAATAATCGTCAAATTCGGTTAAAGCATCGCATAAAACAATCAAAGTTGTCTCGCATACTGAGGGGGTGGTAATATCCATATATTCCAACTCGCGCACGACGGTTTCAGTCAATAATTCGAGGTCATCGCCTTCAAAAGCCACATATTTAATTTTGCCCGTGCGGTAAGGATGCCGAGCGAAAGGACATAAATTGAGACCGAGAACAAACGTTTCAATCCAATCCTTCGTTATGTTTATAACTTTATCGTTTTGATTCATCGCGCAAAGGTAAATATTTAGTGATGAGTATAGACTCTTGCATAGTTTTTTTTAGCTAATGACTTTAAAAACGTGAATAAGGTTTAATTTTGCATTCATGAAAATAATAGACAAATTTTTAATAAAAGCCTTCATACCGCCTTTCATCGTTTCGTTTGGCATCGCCTCTTTCGTTTTGGTGATGCAAGTGCTATGGGTCTATATCGACGAAATCATGGGCAAAGGCTTGAGTATATTTGACATTACCGAACTGATTTTTTACCTCTCCATGACCCTCGTGCCAACAGCTTTACCGATTGCCGTACTCATTGCATCGGTGATGGTAACAGGCAATTTGGCTGAAAAGTATGAACTATCCAGTTTCAAATCAGCAGGTATTGGTTTAGTTCGTATTTTACGACCATTATTTGTAGCAGTTTCAGTAATCACCATATTTTCTATATTTGTTTCAGAGCGCGTCATTCCTTGGGCAAATCTGAAATTTTATTCTCGTTTCTACGATATTCGTAAATCAAAACCGACTTTGGCATTTCAAGAAGGCATTTTTAACGATGAATTTCAAGATTATACACTGCGCATTGGTAAGAAAGGGAAAGATGGACGCTCATTGGAAAATGTGATGATATTCAACAATAGAAATGTCAATCAGCAAACAAATGAATCCATTTCCAAAAAAGGGGAAATGTACACCACCGCCGATAAGCAATATATTGTCATGAACCTTTTCGACGGTATGCAATATCAAGAAACAGGTAATGCTGCACCCGGTAAACAGACTTATCCATTTGTCCGTATCAAGTTTAAATCATGGCAAAAGATATTTGATTTGACGGAGTTTGATAAAAAGAAAACCGACGAAGGCTTGTTTAAAAATCACCAAAAGATGAAAAATAGTAGTCAATTGATGCATTTTGCAGACTCTATTCGACTTGAAGGGAATCGACCAATCAACGAAATGAAAACGACTGTCAATGAGAACTATACACCTTTGAGGGATAAATTTAAAGGTCAAACGCCTCCATCG
Organism: Saprospiraceae bacterium; assembly: GCA_043747725.1. Classification (GTDB taxonomy): domain Bacteria; phylum Bacteroidota; class Bacteroidia; order Chitinophagales; family Saprospiraceae; genus JAAFJT01. The sequence continues at coordinate 796 of JAYTON010000292.1, read as the reverse complement.
GCGGGTAAAATTGTTCTAATAGATACCATCAAAACTGACACTGTTGTTCAAAATGTTAAGTTGAATAAACAAGTGGACTCTTTCAGTAAAGCAACATTGGCAGGTACACCTTTTCAAAAAAATAAACTAACATTGAAAGAAATTCCTAAAGAAATTCCTAAAGCCGATACGCAATCATTGAAACAATTGCCCAAATTTTTTTATGGATATTTAGACAGTTTAAAACCTTATGAAAAGATGGTGTTTTTGAATACCGCAGAAACAAAAGCCCGCAATATCCAAAATGCAGCCGATAATGCGATTAATCAAATACAGATGATAGACGATTCGGCAGGTAAGTTTGTTTATGAAATGTATATGAAATACAATTTTGCCTTGATTTGCTTAGTTTTTCTTTTCATAGGCGCACCCATGGGTGCTATTATTCAAAAAGGAGGATTTGGAATGCCGATATTGGTAGCCATAGGTTTTTTCATGATATATATGGTGAGCAATATTTATTGTAAAAATTTGAAAGGTACGCATGATTTGAGTGTCTTTTGGGCAGCTTGGTTGCCGGTTGTGATTATGCTTCCGATTGCAGCATTTTTAACACATCGCGCTTTGAATGATTATAAAATGCTTAATTTTGACCCGTTGAAATTTTTTCAAAGATTGAGATTGCCGAGGTTCCGTTTTCGCAAGTCTTCTTGAAAGGCGTGTAAAAACTATTTGTTAAATATATCGTTTGCCCCCTAACCCCCAAGGGGGAACACATTGGAAATACTTTTCAAAAATGAGTATTATAATGTTTAAC
>JAYTON010000291.1:0-6978 GCA_043747725.1 Saprospiraceae bacterium | reverse complement strand
AGTAATTACGCGCGGTATGCTTGACTAAAACATTAAAGAAACGGCATTTTACAACCTTAACACGATTGGATAAAATGGATAAATGGAAAGGCAAATATAGAATCCCTTCTGCTCGTGCCGAATGGTGGGATTATGCTAACGATGGAGCATATTTTATAACGATATGCACGCACAATAGAACACATTTTTTTGGTGAATGCTTGGATTCCAAAATGCAACTGACTACAGTCGGGGCTATTGTACAGGGGTTTTGGTATGAAATACCTAAACATTTCCCGTTTGTCACATTGGGGAAATTTATTGTCATGCCTAATCATATTCACGGTGTTTTGATATTGGATAATACGACCCACGCCAACGCCAACGTAGAGATAGGGCATTGCCCTATCTCTACACCCAACGATACACCCAACGATACACCCAACGACAATTTATCACCTGCACAAAAACGTTTTCAAAATCAAGGGAAAAGGACCGTCTCTTCAATTGTAGGTTCGTACAAATCAGTTTGCACTAAACATATTCATCTGGCCTTTCCAGCACTCAATTTCGGTTGGCAAAAATTATTTTGGGACAATATTATCAAAGACGAGACAGCGTTTGATAATATCTCCAATTACATCATCAATAATCCAAAAAATTGGGAAAATGATAAATTTTACCCCAATGAAGTATGATAAGTAATAATGGCAAAAAATATAGAGTTTCTATACAAACAGTTACGAGAGGAAGTTGGCAAAATCCTCGCTTGCGCAGGATGTCATTCAAATAACTCATAATTTTCAATCAAAGAAAGGGGTTGCTTGTAAATGGGACTGCTACCTTTTATGTGATATCTTGTAAGTCTTCGACTTCAAAAAAATGATACACCCTCTCCGTATGAAGGCTTACAAAAGGCAAACTTACCATGTCGGCAGTCAGATACTGAGGGGTCTTTTTTTAGGGAGACAAAACAGCTTAAAACATGGAACAAATGCCAAAACGCCATCACTTAGGCATCAAAAAAGACAACGATGAGTAGAGCAGTTCAGCCTCATATTATATAGACGGGAAAGGGATTATTGATGTAATGATACCAGAAGAATTGTTTACATTGTAGGTTGCCAAATTATCAGAATCAGTTAAAATTATGTAACGATAGGATTTCATAACCCCAAATTAACTCTTTTCATCATTTAGCAGTGTTTATTTGCAATTTACTACTTATCGATTAACAATTAACGATTAAATGAAATTCAAATGAAAAATAAAAATTGGCTCATAACAGCCTCATTATTAGCCGGATTGGCGGTTGCCGCAGGTGCTTTTGGCGCACATGGCTTGAAAAAATTGGTAGAACCGCAATATGTGGATACTTTTAAAACAGGTGCACAGTACCAATTTTATCACGCCTTAGCTATTGGCTTTGCTACACTGGTTTCACAATTCATTGATAATCAATGGATTAAGAGAGTCAATTGGTCATTCCTCTTAGGTATAATCCTTTTTTCAGGCTCATTGTATGTTCTAACGCTTGGAAAAGTACTGAATACTGAGGGGGTGAATTGGATAGGTGCGATTACGCCTTTGGGTGGATTATTTTTCTTATTCGGCTGGTTGGCATTGGCGTTTGGGATTAAAAAGTCTAATTAGCAAATAAAAAATGAGGATTGCAAAAAGGGATGATGTCCCTTTCTACAATCCTCATCTTTTATTTGTTTTACGGGACAGGTTCTTTCTTTGGTAAATCAAGTTTCAGTTCATAAATTTTAGGGTCATACTTATTTATAGCTCCTGTGAGTAAGTCAATTCCCCAACCCAATAAATTACCTAAATTCAAAATACTAACCATGTTAAAAGATTGCTCCAACTGAAAACTTCGGATTTGATAACCCTCTTTTTCTAAAGTTACTACTGGTGCAGTTGACTCTCGCTTTACTATCATAGTACACGGAGTCGTACCCTTATCAATACCATTAATTTTCACCATTGCTCCTTCAGGTTTTGAGTTAATAGTAATAGAATCTTTTGTCCCAGAAAAGATAGTTGCACAACTGGGTAGCGTCATAACTACCATCAAGAAAACAATTAATTTAGTCATTTTTTCTCTCATGATTTTCTAAAGTTGAGTTAATTAATTTTTATAAAGTTGAGTTAATTAATTTTTAATTAAACAAAGATAATCGCAAAATATAAAATAAGGCAAATTTGCCTAAATTATTTTTAAAAAAAACATTGAGATTACCTCGTGAAACAAACGAGGGACATAGAAGCTATCAAAGCGTTTGGAATAAAATTGCGAGAAGTGAGGAAATTAAAGAAATTATCGCAAGAACAACTCGCTTATTCTGCTGATTTGGAACTAAGCCAAATTAGTAGAATCGAACGAGGTATCATCAATACCAGTATTAGTCAAGTGTTTCAAATTGCTCGAGCTTTAGAAATTCATGTAAAAGAATTATTTGATTTTGAAGTAAATAATGAAAAGCCCTAAAAATTAGCCCTTCATGATAAAATTAAAGTAAAATCATCCGTTAAAATTTTTTTTTTAATCTAAATTAAACCTAATGATGAGACTAATTAAATTTACAACTAAACTTCTCCTTTTCGGAGCATTGTTACTCACACAACCTTCATTCGCTATGGTTGAAAGTTATACTACTCAAAAGAGTATAGTAAGTAACAGCGAAAATGCCGTTAATCCAAGTAAATGGTATTCAGATTTCAAGTCAAATCCTGAAATGAAAAACCTTCCACCTGAATTGACAAAATTGAATTTAAGTGAGTTTATTAGCCTGACTCCAAGCAAATTCGAGGAAATGACGGGCAAAAAGTTAGGAATCGTACAAAAATTTAAATTAAAAGTGGCTCAAAAGTTCTTAAAAAAGAAGGCAGGAGGTGCTTCAATTTCTAAAGGTCTTTATGTTGTTTTAGCTATTTTAGGCTTAGGATGGTTAGCAATGGGTCTTCTCGATGATTGGAGTGGAAGTGATTGGATTATTTCGCTTGTTCTCTACCTTTTATTTTTTCTACCGGGGTTGATTTTTACTCTTATTAAAATGAAAAAATATTACTAAAAGTGTATTTTATTGGGAAGTAAAAAAAATCCGTCGCGTTTAATACGTGACGGATTTTTTTATTATACAATTTTAAGCAATCGCCTCAAGCTCTTCTTCCAATTCAAAATCATCTTTCCGTTTCCGATTGCGATACCAAACGTAGGCTATGCCGCCCACCATGATATAAGGTGTGAAAAGTAAATACATGATACCTGCATTCATCCCGCTGCCCTGTGACCCGCCTCCTCTCATATTACTTTCCAAAGTCATGCGACACATAGGGCATTGAGCTTCAGCCGTTGAAATATTGGAAAAATTAAGGATGGTTACGAGAGCAATACCCCTCAGTTGCCACGCTATCGCTCGCAATGACAGTTTCATATTTTGCTTTGTGATGTAATCTATTTTAGATGTCATTTTATTAAAATTTTATGTAAAATTAATATAAAAATGCTTGACAGTCAACGTTTTATCAACTATTTATACACGGTCTAAGCATGAGATAAACAACCGGACCTGTAATAGCTACATATAACCATACCCAATAAACCCAACGCGCCATTTTTTTATGTTTCTCTACTTGAGACGTGAATCCTCTGATGTAAGTAAATAATATAAATGGAAAACTGGCGGCTGCCAAAAAGACATGTGTTATCAACAAAATGAAGTAAAATAGGCGAATAGTACCTTCACCACAATATTTAACTTCGGGCGTTGTGATATGATAAACAACGTACATCAGCAAAAACAAAAACGATAGAACTAATGCCGAAGTCACCATTCTTTTATGCTCAGCCACTCTTTTTTGACGGATATAATATAAACCAAACAACAGGCACACAGCAGCGAGGGCATTAGTCGCTGAATAAATAGCTGGTAAAAATGAAAAATCTATTCCCAAATCCAAGCGCGGAATTTTCCGCATAACAGCCACCAGTCCAATAACAACCACCGATACGACTGCCGCAATTTTATTTAATTTATCTGCTAAAACTGTATTTTCTTTATTCATAATTCATCATCTATAATTAATCATTTCCTTAGAGACTTTTTTGATCTTTCTTTTCTACATTTACTTTTTTCCGAATGGGCATAATTGAAATATGCTCAACAAGCAGTTTTTTATCCTCAGCTGACCTTACATCATAAAAGCGGCGAATGACACCAGCCGTGTCAATGAGCGACACTATATAATTGCTTGAAAGTTTCATCTGAGTAGGCAATTCATTACCCCCCCTCAGTATATGCCACATTTCGCGGTCGCGAGTATTTAAATTTTGAAGATATTTTTTATTGAAAATAGAATCATTGGTCAAATCGAAAGTCAAATAGTTCAAATTGTCTATTTCTTCCCTCAATTGCTCGGTTTTGACAATGGGTTTCAAGGTATTCATCACTTCTTCTCTGCTTGAATCCGAAGCAAAAGATACTATCAGAACTTTGCCTTTTAAGTTTACAGACGTCAATGTATCATTGTTCCAACCGATTGAAGAGAAAGTAGGTAATTGCCCCAAATTGTTTTTAATGCCTTTATAAAATTCTCGACCATTTTCAGCACCTTTCATATTGACAATCATGGATATTATTGGAAACGCAACGACTAAACCCACAACTAATGCAATTTGAAGCGCCCGTATTTTATTATTGCGGAGAGGCTCTTGATTCATAGTGAAATTTTTACAAATAAAACAACCTCATTGTGAGAAAGTTGTCATAAAAAAAAGCGGAACTAAATGCTCCGCCTTGTATTTATTTAGTTAGTTTGACTTGGTTCTATCTGTTTTATTTCATACATACCAATCGGCTTTGTCGTCGGTTTGGCAGGTAATTCATTTTTTCTTTTGATTTGGTCACGCCTTTCATGCCACGAACCGCCTTCATTGAAAAAGGCAATAACTGCCCATATCAATAGTAAGCAAGGCATCAAAACGCTCATTGCCAAACCTTTCACTTCATGCGCCATGTGCATAAAGAAATAGACAATAAAATAAGCTTTGTATAGACTAAAGCCAATCATTACAGGATACATTAACCATTTGGGCATGTGAAAACCATCAATAATATGACCATTGCCTAAAAGTGCAATACCGACTTCTATTAATGTAATAGCACCCAATAGTGCGAGTCCTTTTTTTACAACTGCTATGCCTTCTTCGTAGCTTTGCATTTTAATAATATTTTATATTGAATAATAATATTTTTCTACAAAATGTCTTCTTTTACTGAGGGGTCTATAAAAGGTAAAATACAAGGAATACAAATACCCAAACCAAATCTACAAAATGCCAATAAAGTCCAATTTTTTCAACCATTTCATAATGATTGCTTCTGCGAGCATATAAGCCACTTGCAGCATTTACCATTATAATTAATAAAAACACAACGCCTGAAAAAACGTGAAAGCCATGAAAACCTGTGATAAAGAAAAACAAAGCACCAAAAGCTGTAGGTCCGAACTCTAATTGCCCTTTTTGACCGTCATCAGTAACGAATTTACGCTCTACAAATTGAAGTATACCCTCTTTATTATATACTTTCTCACCTGTAGCATGGTCAGTTTCAGCGTGCATAATATAACCTTTACCTTTTTTGAAGGTTTCGGGTTGTTCACCAGCTTTGTATGGCTCACCATGTTCTGTCATCGTGTAAGTACCATCGGTTTCATGACGACCAAAAGGATTACGTGTAACTGAAACGTTTTCACCTTGAATTAAAGTTGTCCATTCCCAAGCTTGACAGCCTAAGAATGTTGCTCCACCCAAAATTGTTAAAAGCATCCAAAACACAACACCTCTTTTATTGCCTCTATGCCCTTCTTGTACACCTCGCACCATCGTGACGGAACTCACAATAAGGACAAAAGTCATAAAAGTTACGAAAATTAGCGGTGCATGACCTGAATAAAAAGGTATCGTTTGAAATACAAAATCAGGCACGGGCCAAGTCGGCATACTAAAACGCAAAGTGCCGTATGCAATCAAAAAACCGGCGAATGTAAATGCATCCGAAAGCAAGAAGTACCACATCATCAGCTTACCGTAGCTGGCTTTGAATGGTTCGACACCACCCTGCCAGAGTTCGTTGTTTGAATCTTCTTCGCCGTGATGTAGGTCTTTTTCTACTGTCAATTCTGAAGCCATTATAGTTTAATTATTTTATAACTCTGTTTAAAGTATAATTTAACAATAAAAAGGATTTTAGCTTTGTAAAACAAAAAACACCAATAGATAAACCCATAAAAAATCTACGAAATGCCAATATGTAAGGCTCAATTCAAAGCGCAATTTTCTTTTAGCTGTCGGTTTAAATTTTAATGCAAAAGCATGAACCAAAGCCACAGACAAAACACCAATACCTGCTAAAACGTGAATAACGTGAAAAGCGGTTAAGACATATATAAAACTACCCGAAGGATTGGTTGTCAATTCTATACCTATATTTCTCAACTCAGTCCAACCCACATATTGTAAACTAACGAAAGCAAAGCCTAATAGAGCCGCTAATATGAGTAAGAATTTATATAAAAATTCTTTTTCTCTTTTAAAAGCTATATAAGAACCTTGTAAAGCCACACTACTCAAAACGATGACTATTGTATTGTAAAAAAAAATATTGGGCAATCTAAACTCTAACCAATTTCCTGCGGCTTGACGCACAACATAAGCACTTGTCCAAGCAGCAAACATCATCGTAATACTCCCACATCCGAGCCATAAGGCGAATTTCCACGGGTGAATTTTATTTCTTCTATTGACTATTGTTGCTTCCATGTTATTTTATTAAATATATACCCCTCCTGCCACGCTCGGTTCGCAGTGACAATTTATTTTTTCTAATCAAATTTTATCAAAAAACAAACCTATCAAAGCCAAAGGCAAATAAGAAATGGCATAAAGCATTTGCGCTAAAGCCGTTTTTCTATCATTCTGTTGATAAAAAC
>JAYTON010000290.1:0-1589 GCA_043747725.1 Saprospiraceae bacterium | reverse complement strand
ACTATGTGCTTCCTTTATTATATTCAACAGGAGTTGGGATATAAAAATTTAGGCTTGGCAAATGATGAATTTCCAACGGCAGATAAGCTGGCTTTCTTTCCATATCATCGAGAGAGCCGCCGTACTGAGGGGGTGGTGACGTTGACGGTTAATCACCTTTTAAAACCATTCGACCAGCCCGAACCACTTTATAGGACGGGCATTGCCGTAGGAGATTACCCGATTGATCACCATCATGCGAGTTATAAAGGTGCTGCACCGAAGCTTTTTTTTCCAAAAATACCGTCTTTCAATGTGCCATTGGGCAGTTTGATTCCTAAAGACGTGGAGGATTTGATAGTCGCTGAAAAGAGTATTTCAGTGACTAATATTGTCAATGGCTCTACGCGTTTGCAGCCTTGTGTGATGTTGATAGGGCAAGCGGCAGGTGTTTTGGCTGCTATGTGTGCGAAGGAAAATGTAGCGACCAAAAAAGTATCAGTGCGTAAAATTCAAGAGATTTTGCTACAAAATAAAGCATATTTGATGCCTTACAATGATGTAAAACCTAATCATCCATTTTTTGATGCCATTCAGCGAGTGGGTGTCACGGGTTTACTGAGAGGGAGAGGAGAGGCGCATGAATGGGCAAATCGGACATGGTTTGAGCCGGATTCTATGGTAACGATGAAAACATTTTATGAGGCATTTAGCCCTTTTTCAAATGACGCTGCGCCTTCGCAATCGCCTTCATTTCCAACCAATTTGACCAATTCGCTGATACTTTTAAAAGCCGATGAGGTAATAGAAATGCTTTGGAATTTGGGCAACGTGATAAATATTAATTTAGAGAATTACCCCGATTTTGAAGCCTTTAAAAAAACAATTGTCAATGACTGGACGGCGATGAAATTAGGGGATTTTGATAAAAATAAAACCGTTAAGCGTTCGGAATTAGCCGTTTTGATGGATTTTTACTTAGATCTTTTTCACAATAAAGAGGTGGATTTTAAGGGATATTTTAGATAAAAATAACATTTGAGTAATTTTTTTACTCACAATATAAATTCTCTTACTACTTTTGCGAAGATTTAGATTAAGAATATATTTATCCGCGCTTTATAAATGTTAAGAGATAAACGAATCATACTACTAAAACTCATCACATTCCTACTTTTTATAACGATTGGTTTATCTAAAACCATCGCACAGAGTTATTACACACCCCTCAGTAATAGCCTACTGAATTCTATAGAAGATTCTATTCATGGTTTAAATAATACTTATTTTACAGCCGCCAAGCCCTTTTTAGCAGGCGAGGTGAGTGGCTTGGTGGATAGCTTTAATAACCGCATGAAATTAACCAATCGATTTGCATCGGGCAATTGGTTGGGTAGAAAAATTTATAATGAAGATTTATTCAATCTGCAATCTAAAGATTTTGGTTTTCGCATCAATCCGCTTTTTCACCTCACGGTAGGAAAAGATAATCAAACGCCAGAGGGTGGCATCTACCTCAATACAAGAGGTATTCAAGCAGACGGGCGAATTGGTAAAAATGTCTTTTTTTATTCTGAATTTCTTGAAAATCAAGCATATTATCCAAAATA
>JAYTON010000289.1:0-9049 GCA_043747725.1 Saprospiraceae bacterium | reverse complement strand
TCCATTTTCCTAACTTTTGATTGTGATTCAATCCTCAAAGTTAAGGGCTGGTTTTATTTATTAAGTTTTATTCGTGAACCCGTATTTCGCATAAATTATAAAACAGTAGCATAAATGAACATTAAAAGAATTAATGTAGAATATTTTGAATTTGAATCATTGACTGAATTATCAGAAATTGATAGAAAATTGATAAGCAAAGCCATTGAAATTGCCAAAAAATCTTATTCACCCTACTCAAAATTTCCCGTCGGCGCAGCCGTTTTACTTGATAATAGTGAGATTTATGCGGGTAACAATCAAGAAAACATTGCTTATCCATCAGGTACCTGTGCTGAGAGAACAGTTTTAAATTATGTGCACGGCAATTTTCCAGAAAATAAAATAAAGGTCATTGCTATCACAGCCTTAAAATCGCAGTCCATGATACCCGTCACGCCTTGCGGTTTTTGCAGACAAGTCCTTGTAGAAATAGAGCGCAATCAGGGTGAAAAAATCAAAGTGATTTTGCATAAAATTGGCGGTTTAATTTATATATTTAACTCTGCTTTCTCGCTTCTTCCTTTGGCTTTTGAGGATGATATTTTGAAAAAAGGATTGGAATGAGGAAAATACTGAGGGGGTATTTTTTGTAACTCATTGAAAATTAATATTTTAGCCATCTAATAGCTATTGTATAATATTTAATTTATTTATAATACTACTGACCAAATAAAAAGATAATATGATAGGCTGAGAAAAAAAGTGGCGAAGAATTGGAATAAGAAGGTTGTTCAGATAATCAAAAACCAATAAATCGCCATGCGAAGGTACACTTTATAGAATTATTTTCAGTGATATGTATAAATATAAGTGAAGACCAATTAAAACGGTTGTTACTAATAAGTTTTGGGATAAGTCAAAGCAAGACGGTAAATATAAGTGGGATCAATATTCCTACTTCCCCAATTTGAAATCATTGGAGACCGAGAATTTATAGGTGAAAAGTGGTTGGTGGTATTAGCGCACCGTGAAATTCATTATGTTATTCGCCTACTCTGTGATTTGACCTTTGAAACATGGTTAGAAGGGGAATATAAAATGGATATGCGCATGGGCTTGCCAAGTTTGCAGGACTATATGAAACAACATAAGCAGCAATATGTGGAAGTTATTTTAGGGGTAGAAGCCATTGCCCATGTGCTTATTGTTGAAAATGCCAATAATTATTCAAAAAAAGAGCCTTTTATTTATTTTATTACCAACATGAATAATTGGCAACTGGCTGGTGATGATTATCGCAAACGCTGGAAAATTGAAGTTTGCTTCAAGCATCATTTAAAGTCTTTAGGATTCAATTTAGAGGATTTCAATATGCACAGGCAACATAAAACCAATATTTTAATGGCTATATTAACCCTTGTTTATGCTATCACTGTCAAAAAAGATCCTTTCGAGCAAAATCAGCCTGATAAAATCATAGATTATAAAAGTGGTAAAATGCATCCCAGAAAATCCATCTTCAGAAAAGGCATCTCTCGTATGACTCGATTGAAATCTTTTGATTTATTCTTGCAATATTGTTTTCACATAATCGCTAAATTCCTGCATAAATGGTTTCTCTTAAATCAGTTATACATTAACAATTTAACGGTTCAGTAAAATTACAAATCCTTTATTGGTTGTTGAGGTTTTATCTATTTATACTTCTCGTCATGACCGTACCACTAAATTTGAATACTATCGCACCTTACCGAGTTTTAAAGAGTATGTTTTAATTTATCAATACTGCCACCGCGCTTCTGTTTGGACAAAACAAGCCGATGGTGCTTGGCTACCAAAAGATTATGTGGGTGATGAACCAACGGCTGTTTTACATAGTTTGCAGGATTATTCTTTAGCGTTGGCGCGTTTGTATAAGGGTATTTAATATTTTTAATAGTTATTTTACTTGCAAATACTGAGGAGGTGCCTTGTTTTGAAAGCACCCCCTCAGTAAATCATACCTCATACTTTAAAAATAGATTATGGGAATTCATCGTGTATATTTTTCGATTTGCAATGCGATTAGAGTGTACTGTATCGCTTAATATATGGATACCAAGACGGTAATCTCCAATTCTAATTCTGAACACAGTTTGATAACCTTTGAGTTTTTTAAGACCTCGAATATCAGTCGGTGTTTGGGCATTCTCTATATTTTCGATGGTTTCCAAGACCCGGGGTTATTGACTTCTCTATTATTGAGTTTTCTCAAAAAATTTTGAAATTCATAGGTGATGACAACAATCATAAGGCGTTAATTTGCGCTTTAAGTTCTTGTTTAAAGGTTTCAGTATCAACAGATGCGCCATATTTGTTTCCATGATCATCGCCCCAAAAACGAAGTCTTCTTTTTCTTATGTATCGAAGGTATCCCATAAACCTGATTGTATAGCTTGTTGAATACGTACTTGAATAGCTTGCTTCTGCTTATCAATCGTCGCTATTTTATGCTTTTTGAGAAAAGACATCAAAGCCATTTCGTTTTTTTCGTCAAATGTTATGATAAGCGATTTTGTCATGTTTCTATTTTTTTAACTTGGATTAAGTTTACAAAAATAAGAAAAAAAAGTATTGTCTAAAGTTATTTTCAAGTCTTTTCTTCTACTCTAAATACGAGAGGATGCTGTCAAAATGAAAACACCCCTCAGTATTTCACCTCTTCAAACTCCTATAAATCGCCTCCCCAACCTCAGTCCGAATATTCAAAGTGCCAATTTTTCCATTGTCTCGCGTGGGATAGACGCGATTGGATAAAAAGACATAAACGATATTGTATGTCGGATCAATCCACGTGAAAGTGCCTGTAAAACCTGAATGTCCGAAGCTTTCAGGGGAAGCCGATTGAGGTCCATTGGTTATTTTTTTATTGAAATCCAATTTATCGAAGGCAATGCCGCGCCTGTTTTTCAATTCAGGGAATTGGTATTTTGTGCAACTGTCCATCACTTCGGATTTAATGAATTGCTTGCCGCCGTAGTAGCCTTTTTGTAGGTAAAGTTGCATCAATTTCATCAAATCATTGGCATTGCCAAACAGCCCTGCATGACCTGAAATGCCGTTCAACATAGCCGCGCCTTCGTCATGTACACGTCCGTGTATGAGGGTTTTGCGAAACAGCGAATCGTATTCTGTTGGGACTATTTGAGATTTATTATAAAAGCGTAAAGGGCTGTAAGTTAATGAGTTAGCACCGATAGATTTGTATGTTTTTTTCAAATAGGTTTCCCATTCCGTACCCGTCAATTTTGCAAAAAGGGTAGGGTAGGTGTAATAATGCAAATCGCTGTAAACATAGCCTTGTTCGGGTTTAAGGGGTGAGTCTTTGATGTCTTTAAAAATGGTTTTATTATAATCTTTATGTAAAAATAAACTGTCTGTAACTTCAATTGGAAAATCTACTGATTTTGTATTTGAAAAAGTATTAGGCAACCAAACAATATTGGATGGTTTGAAACTGTCTTTCCACATATTTTTATCTGCCCGAATGGCTTCTGCAATCTTACTATCCAATTTTTTCTTTCCGCCAAACAAGCGTTGGAAAAAGCCTAATTTGAAGTTTTTAGCATATTTCTCCTTGAAAACAACACTATTTTTAACTGTTTGAACAGAATCTATACAATTTTGCCAAAAGGGAATCCATGCTCTCAGTCCTGCTTTATGCGTCAACATGTCTTTAAAATGCAAATTGGCTTTATTTGAATTAGCAAAATCAGGGTAGTATTCAGCAAAGGTTTTATTCAAATCAAACTTGCCCTCGCTCATTGTTTGCATCACTGCTAAAGCAGATGTGCTGATTTTAGTCACTGATGCCAAGTCATATAAGTCTGTCATTTTTACGACACCATTGGATTTTGGAGTTGAGATTTCGGATTTCGGCACCCCCTCAGTATTTTGCTTCACTTTTTCATCCATCACATCATTTTTACTGTCCTTTGCAAACGTCGCGTTTCCGACATCCGACATCGCACCTCCGACATCCGAATAGGTGTGATAACCATAGTTTTTTTGATAAATCACTCGCCCATCTTTTGCTACTTGAACGACGGCTCCAGGGTAGGCTTTTTCTCTTAAACCTACTTGAACAACCGAGTCAATACCGCTTATCAAAACACGGCTATTGATGCCCACCATTTCAGGAATGCCGTAAGATAAACGCCCTATGCTTTTAGTTGTAATTCCTAAGCCGCCAGTATAATTTTGATTGACAGTAACGGGTAAATGCCCTTGAAATGGGATAGCACCGAAAATGGCTTGGGCAGTGGCTTCTTCCGTATATTTTGTCCATTGATAGGACATTATGATGGATTTTGCTTCATTAATGCTTGGAAACTTATCTAAAGAGTAAGGATTTCCAAAAATGGCGACGGTGGCTTTACCCGATTTTGTCAAGGCAGCAAGGGCTTTTTGATTGCTTTCTGAGATGCCATATTTGGCAACGGGTCTGATATTTTGTAGGTTGATGCCGATGATAATGACATCGTGATTTTGGGTTTGCGCCACCACTTTTTGAATAGCTGAATCAGATGCATTGATGGGGATTGAAAATGCATCAATAGCGGTATAATTAGCCGCCATTTTTTGAAAAGGTGTTTCACCATTAGCATCAATGGAGACAACGGCCACCTTTTGAGTCAAATCTTTGAGCGGCAGAATATCATTTTGATTTTTAACCAAAGTCAAAAAAGACTCTGAAAAAAGGCGGTTGAGCAAATCAGATTCTATAGTATTCAAATCTTGCACCAAGCCTTCTAACTTAATCGGTTTGTATTTATCAAGACCCACATACGATTTTGCCATAAGTATTTTTCGGATTTTCACATCAAGGTCAGCTTCTTTTATGACCCCCTCAGTAAAAGCCTTTTTTACGGCATTAAAAGCAGTTGGTACGTCTTCAAAAGTTTCAATCACATCATTACCTGCTAAAATCGCTTTCACAATGGCTTCTCCTTTGGGAAAATATTTCACAGCCCCTTCCATATCCATCGCATCCGTAAAGACTAAACCTTGAAAACCGAGTTCTTTTTTCAACAAATCCGTAATGATTTTAGGCGACATGGTGGAAGCCAAATTTTTAGTTGAATCTAAAGCAGGTATGGCTAAATGGGCGGTCATGATACCCGATAAACCATTCTTAATCAATTCTTTATACGGAAAAAGCTCAATATCATTCAACCGTGCTTTGTCGTGGGTAATAAGCGGCACATCGAAGTGAGAATCCACGTCCGTATCGCCATGTCCTGGAAAATGCTTGGCACTGGTGATGAGTTTTTGGCTTTGCATCCCCCGCATATAGGCTAAGGCTTTGCGAGTAACATTCATTTTATCCTCGCCAAAAGAGCGAAAATTGATAACAGGATTGTTGGGATTATTGTTCACATCCACCACAGGCGCGTAATTAATATGCACGCCCAAACGGTTGCATTGCCTGCCCACCTCTCGACCCATGCGTTCAATCAAATCCTCGTTTCCAGTCATGGCTCCCAATGCCATTTGGTAGGGAAAACGCACAGCACTATCCAAACGCATCGCTACGCCCCATTCAAAGTCTTCGCCTATGAACATCGGAATCTTAGAAGTCGCTTGCAAATCATTTGTAATTTGAGCCTGCACCGTCGGTTGTCCAGCAAAGAAAACAATACCGCCCAAGTGGTAGTCTTTCACCCATTTTAAGAGCTTTTGAGGGTCGTAACCCTTGCCGCTGTAATTGCCACGGGGCATGAATAATTGACCTATTTTTTCATCAATGGTCATATTTTTCAGCGTATTTTCAACCCATTCTTTATTGTTTTGGGTTAAAAAATCAGGTGACTTTTGGGCAGTTGCGGCTATTGAAAGCAAGAGGAGAAAGGCGATTAGTTTCGAGCGCATATTACAATTAATTAAAGATTTTTTTGATTAAATTCATTATTCTCAAAGGCGAATATAGATAAAATAGCCTATAAAAGTTGAGATAATAGACAAAAGGTACGTTCAAGTGTTGTTATAGTAATTTTGATTTTTCTTAGAAAAGTCATTAAAAGAATCCCTTTCAAATGCGCTGTTTATATTTATGTAGTTGTATTGAAAAAGTATAGGCAATGGCTTTAAATGCAGGCGAGGATGGGAAATTGATGATACGGCTGGTAATAAATTAAAGTTTAAATAACTTCTGAGGTATTAAATTCATTCAGATACTGAGTAGTCTTTTTATTTTAATTAGATTATGTAATTTATTGATTTTCAACTACTTATAGTAATTATTTTAATATAAATCAATTTATAAAATTAGAATTCGTTGGATTTTGGAGGATTTAATAGGATTATGTTGTACTCGGGAATCCTATTAAATCCTCCAAAATCCAACGAATTCTAATTCAAATAAAAAAAAAGCCTTAAAACTTAAACGTCAAACCTAATTTTAATGCAGATACGCCATAGCCCAATTCAGCAAATCCAGCAATATTGCTTGAAAAATAATAGCGTCCGCCTACATGAAGATTGATAAATAAGCGATTTGAATAACCACTATACCCACTCACGAGATTATCGCTTGTGCTGACGGTTGCATAGCCCAAGCCTGCTCCAGCATACACATCGAATTTGTTATTGTTGAGGTTTAACAATTCATTGAGGTGATATGAACCTCTTGCACCGAAATAAATAAACCGCCATGAATAACTGTAAGAAGAATAGTTGTTTTTCCAGCTTAAATAATCAATGAAACCACCTGCGCTAATTTGCTCCGTAAATCCATGTTCAAATGAGACACCAATTGGTAGTCCACCGTAAGAATAAACGCCTAAGCCGATACCAACATTTAGGAGATTATCGCCCATTTTATAGGATTGGGCTTGGCTATTAAAGTGCGTTAAAATACAAAGCGCAATAATAGCGATGGGGGAATAAATGCTTTTTAACATAGTTTGTTGAAATTTTAAAGAATGACTAAAATAGAGGGTGTGCTTTCTCATTGAGAGTTCATTTAATTGTTATCAAATAGGTTTTAACTAATAAATACAAAATTGAAGCTTTTTACTGAGGGGGTCAATAGGGAAACGCTGAAACGGAAAAATATTATATTGAAGCGTTGTATGTATATTTTTAAACGGCATATTGTCTGAATTACTTATTTAACGATTAGCTTTCTCATGATTACAGCATCATCGGTTTTTATTTTCAAAAAATAGCTGCCTGTTTGTAAATTTGAAATATCAATATCAACAGTAGAGCTCACGCCAACTTTTTGTTTTTTAATTTGAGTGATGGATTGCACTACTTTGTTTTCCATGCTGACCACTGAAATATCAATATCCGACGGCGTATTTAAGCCATATTGAAAGTTAAGAGACTTATCATTGGAACTGGGTTCAATTGAAAAAATGAAGAATTGTTCAAGGGCTTTAGAAGGAGGAACCACCTTCGAGGGGGGCGCAGGGATGTCTTGTTCAACCTTAGCAGGAGCGCGTTTAGGGGTTTTAATGGTAGTTATTCTGTTGGCATTAGTACGCGAAGAAAGACCTCTTGCCCAATCTTCTTTATCCGATTTTGTAAAAATGGTGGGAACAAAAAAGTAATCACATTGAACAGAATCTCCTCGTACATCTAATACAAAATACCCATTTTTACTCATGTTCATAAATTTTAAATGGGGATTGTAATTGGGGCTGCCTTTTAGGCGCGTGCGTGGAGCATTGCTTCTGGCTTCCCAACCGGCAATCATAGAAGGTGATATTATATTGGGGAAACTTCTGGACGCAATAGCAGGAGAGCTAAACTCTACGCCTTGTGAGCCTGCCCCAGTGTCGGGATTGTACCCGTAACTTGTGACAGTGTCATATGGATTAGAGCGCGGTATATACGAGCGTTTCGGCTGATTATAAAAATTGACAACAGGCATTTTATTTAAATCAAAAGACCACGAACTATGAGAATCGCCTGATACAATCACCACATTATTCACCTTATTCTTTTGAATGGCATCCAAAATACTGTTTCGCTGGAGCAAATACCCTTGCCAACTGTCTAAAAACAAATTTTGAAAAACCCGTGTATTCATTCGGGAGTTAGGCAAAAACGTAGCAAAACCTAAATTAATATTGCTAAAAACAACTTGACTACCCACCACTTTCCAACGGGCTTTCGATTTTTTTAAGTTATTGACAAGCCAATTTTGTTGGGTGTTGCTAATCATTCTACGTGGATTTAAAGTGTCGTCTGGGGTATCAAAATTGGCAGGTTGTTTCTGCCGCCCTTCCAATCTGGTATCTAACATAAATAAATCCAAGAGCTTTCCATAAGAAAAAGCCTTATAAAAAATACGGTTTTCAACTGTTCCGCGAATAGGCATCCATTCAAAATACACTTCTTTAGCAGCTTGCTTGCGCTTATCCCAACTGTTTTTATCTCCAAAAAAGTTTTTAGCACCCGTTTCGTAAGCATTATTGGCAATTTCATGGTCATCCCAAGTAACAATGAAGGGATGTTGCTGATGAAGCCGTTGCAAGTCTTTATCCAAATGATACAATGACTGGCGCAAGCGATAGTCATTTTTTGTAGTGGTTTCGTGGATAGGAATAAAGCTTCGTGAGAGGTCTTTCAGCCCTGAATTTCTATGGCTGCCTTTGGAATAATCGTAGTAATAATCGCCTAAATGAATCACCGCATTCAAATCATTGCGCTCTGCCACACGGGCGTAGGCATTGAAATAACCTGCCTCATAATTGGCGCATGACATCACCGCCAGTTTCAAAACATCATTCAAATTATCGCTCGATACTGAGGGGGTAGTTTTGGTTCTGCCGATAGGCGACCGTTTGCCTAAAGCTATAAAAGCATAATAATAAGTGGTATTGCTTTGTAAACCGGTCACATCTATTTTAACTGTATAATCTCTGTTCCAATCGGTTGAAAAAGTATCTATTTTTACAATATTGGTCAATGCTGTATCCCTTGCAATAATATATGTACCTTTCACGGTTTGATAATTATCGGGAGTCACGCGCGTCCAAATAATAACGCGATCTTCCAACGGATCGCCCGAAGCCAC
>JAYTON010000288.1:0-2534 GCA_043747725.1 Saprospiraceae bacterium | reverse complement strand
AAAATAAAAAAAGTGCTTCATCAAGTATGATGAACCATTACTTTGAAAGAAAATTTCTTAAAGAAATGAAAAGGAGAAGATAGTTGACTATTGATTATTTTCATCTTATGGTAACATTAAGTTATTTTGGGTTCAACAATTATTTTTGTTCTAACAAATATAATGTTTAATTTCTTACTTGTGACATTATTTACTGCCATTAACAATAAAATACCGAAAATTGGGTATTGAATACAGAAAATAAATTACAAAATGAATAAGTAATGACGAATGATGAATTGAGACAAAAGTTTACTAAAACCCGTTTAGTAAACTTTACTCGACTTAATGCTTATGAACCCCACTTTTAGAGTCAACCATTTGAGCAATTGCATCAATATCCCATTGGCGAATAAAAACCAACGGTTTTGCAATTTTATAAATTTGCACCCCTTCCTGCCACGCTCTGCTCGCAGTGATATCAAGTTGTTGGACTGAATCAAAAACTCGAAAAACCGTTTCTGAATGAAGACAGCTTGGTTCAGCACATTGATATTCAGTGATTTCAATATGAGCATTCGGTTTTAATTTCAACTTAGTGGAAAGCCATTTTTTAAGCAAATCCTTTGCTTTTAAGTTATCGGGGTCGAGTGGATTTTTAAATTGATTCATTTTTATAGACTGATAATTTCAACAATTTCCAAGCCGTATCCAATCAAACCCACTCTACGTTTTTGACTGCGCGTAATAAGACGAATTTTACATACACCCAAATCTCTCAAAATCTGCGCGCCCACGCCATAATCCCGCTGATCCATATCATAATGAGGGGGCGACTGACGCTCTTGTTGTGATTTATAGGCTTTCAAACGCTGCAACATCGAGTAGCCTTTTTCGGCTTGATGCATATATAAAAAGATGCCTTTTTCCTCTTGTTTAATGATTTCAAAAGCACGGTGTAAAGAAGAATCGTGATTTTCAAACAAACTACCGAGTATATCATTCGGTTCTGTGGACGATTGAACGCGCACAGGCACGGCTTCACCAGGCTGCCAATCGCCTTTTTTGATGGCTAAGTGAATATCGCCAGTAGTGAGTTGTTGATAAGCAAAAACTTCTAATTCACCATATTTTGAAGGCAATTTGACGCTCATCTCGCGTTTTACGAGCCTTTCGGTACGCATACGGTATGCTACGAGGTCGTCAATAGTGACGATTTTCATATTGTGTTTTTTCGCAATTTCTACCAATTGAGGTAAGCGTGCCATCGTACCATCTTCATTAAGGATTTCGACTAAAACACCTGCAGCGTAAAGCCCTGCCATACGTGCTAAATCAATAGCCGCTTCGGTATGTCCTGTGCGCCGCAAAACGCCACCTGCCTTAGCACGAAGGGGAAAAATATGTCCCGGACGAGCAAAATCTCTACCAACTGCTTCTGAATCGGTGAGCCAACGGATGCCCGTAGCGCGGTCGTAAGCTGAAATGCCCGTCGAGCAACCATGCCCGAGTAAATCAATTGAAACGGTAAAAGCGGTTTCGTGTAAGGCTGTATTTTCAGGTACCATCGGCTTCAGGTCGAGTTCTTCAGCACGTTTTTCCTCTATGGGTGTGCAGATTAATCCACGCCCATGGGTAGCCATGAAGTTGACCATTTCGGGGGTGATGAGCTCAGCAGCGCAAATGAAATCACCTTCATTTTCGCGATCTTCATCGTCTACAACGATGATAATTCGACCTGCACGAATGTCAGCAATGGCTTCTTCAATGGTATTGAGGTGAAATTCTTTTTCAGTAGAAGGCATGGTGATTGAATCTTCAAAAATCATTTTAAAATATGGTTTTAATAAGTCAAATTTTAACTACTAATTAAACAAAACAAAATTTAATTCGGTTGGTGTTGTTTGGCTTTCTTTTCAATAATATTATTTAGCATTGTAGCTGAATGTTCCCACGAGTATTTTTTTTCAACAAATAAACGCGCATTTTTACTTATAAACTCTTGATGATCAATGTTTTGTAAGAGGTTAATAATTTTTTCAGCAAATATTGCCTCCTGTTGCGCTCTATTTGTAGTAACATCGTAGGGTATGTCCACAATCAAAATTTCTTCATTAGGTTTTGCTAAAATTGCGTTGTTGACAAGGCTCGTCGTCACACAAGGCAGACCCATTGCCATAGCTTCCAAAATTTTATTTTGTTGCCCGCTACCATGAAAAAGTGGCGCGACGAATATTTGAGCATCTGAATAGGCTGTCCGAATATCTTTCAGCCAACCTTTTACAGTCACGTTTTTATTGGATAAATTCTGCATTTCCGTTGTCGGTCGCGCACCTGCTATCAGTATTTTAATATCGGGCATTTGAGTCAACAACAACGGCAATATTTGATGCACTAAATATTTAGCGGCTTCCACATTGGGGTAATAACCCAAATTGCCGACAAAAGCAATGTGATACTGAGGGGTGTGTTGGGCTGTATCATTTTTTTTGAAATAATCAGTATCAACGCCATTCTGTACGACTTGGATTTTATTTTTTTCAGTAAAATCTAAA
>JAYTON010000287.1:0-6575 GCA_043747725.1 Saprospiraceae bacterium | reverse complement strand
GGTAATTCAAATGTACCAGGTACTTGCAATACATATATATTCTCCTCAGTCGCCCCATGCTTTATCAAAGTATCGAAGCAACCTTCGTAAAGAGGATGCGTAATATGAGCATTCCAATCAGCTACGACGATGCCGAAAGCCATGTCTGCCGCAGAAGGAATATTGTTTTCATCATAAGATGAGAGATTTTTTAAAGCACTTGCCATAAGTTTTTTTTGCAAAATTAGTAAAAATGCTTACAAATATCCAATCAAATCAGCAATTGCTCAAAGGATATAGTATATTTGCGCCTTCAAAAAAAATATAGCACAGTACTTCGAGTAGTGTATAAAAATTAAAGCCGAATATTCATGAAGAGAGTTCTTGTTACCGGTGCAGCCGGATTTTTAGGTTCGCATCTTTGCGACCGTTTTATAGCAGAAGGTTATCACGTAATTGGGATGGATAATCTCATAACGGGCGATTTAGCTAATATTGAGCATCTAATGCCGTTGCAGCGTTTCGAGTTTTATAACCACGATGTGTCAAAATTTGTGTATGTGCCTGGCGATTTACATTATATCATGCATTTTGCATCGCCTGCCAGTCCTATTGATTACCTTCAAATGCCTATTCAAACCCTTAAAGTAGGGTCGTTAGGTACACATAATTTGCTGGGTTTGGCGAGAGTAAAAGGCTCTCGATTTATGATTGCTTCTACGTCCGAGGTCTATGGCGACCCTCTCGTTCACCCTCAAACCGAAGAATATTGGGGAAATGTGAATCCGATTGGTCCGCGTGGTGTGTATGACGAAGCCAAACGTTTTCAAGAGGCTATTACGATGGCTTATCATCGGTATCATGGCTTGGAAACGCGCATGGTTCGTATTTTTAATACTTATGGTCCACGTATGCGCGTGAATGATGGACGTGTGTTGCCCGCATTTTTCTCTCAAGCCATTAGAGGTGAAGGATTGACCGTATTTGGTGATGGCATGCAAACGCGCTCATTCTGTTATGTCGATGATTTGGTTGAAGGTATTTATCGCTTGCTTTTGAGCGATTATGCCAATCCTGTGAATATCGGCAATCCAAGTGAAATCACAATGATGCAATTTGCTAAAGAAATTATGGATTTGGTTAATAATCCAAAAGCACATATTGATTACCGTCCGCTACCTGTTGATGATCCAAAACAGCGCAAGCCTGATATCACAAAGGCGCGCGAGATATTGGGTTGGGAACCGAAGTTTGATCGTGAAAAAGGTCTGGCTTTGACTTACGAATATTTTAAAAAAGTTGTTAAAAGAGATTAAATGAGTTGCGCTTTTTAGAAAAGTATTATAAAAAATGGCACATAAAAAAACAATACTCATTACCGGCGGTGCCGGTTTTATTGGCTCGCACGTAGTCCGCCGCTTTGTCAATGCATACCCTGATTATCATATCATCAACCTTGATGCCTTGACGTATGCGGGCAATCTCGAGAATTTAAGAGATATTGAAAATGCCCCCAATTACAGTTTTGTAAAAGGTGATATTACCGACGAGGTATTTATCAATGATTTGTTTAAAGAAAAGGAATTTGACGGGGTTATTCATTTAGCTGCTGAAAGCCATGTTGACCGCTCAATAAGCGACCCGATGGCTTTTATCAAAACAAATATCATCGGCACGGTGAATTTACTGAACGCGGCTAAAGAATTATGGAAAAATACCCCTGTCCATGTGAGTGATAACGCAGCAACTGAGGGGTATCGCTTTTATCATGTCTCGACTGATGAAGTATATGGCAGCTTAGGTGATGAAGGCTTTTTTACGGAGGAAACGGCTTACGATCCGCGCTCACCGTATTCTGCATCGAAGGCTAGTAGCGATCATTTAGTGAGAGCATATTTTCATACATATGATTTACCAATAGTATTGTCTAACTGCTCCAACAATTATGGACCTAATCATTTTCCTGAAAAACTCATTCCACTCATCATCAATAATATTTTAAATAATAGACCACTGCCTATTTATGGTGATGGCAAATATACCCGCGATTGGCTTTGGGTAAAAGACCATGCGGCGGCTATTGATACCATTTTTCATAAGGGAAAAATAGGTGAGACATATAATATAGGCGGCAACAACGAGTGGAAAAATATTGACCTCGTAGAAAAACTCTGCGACATTATGGATGAAAAACTCGGACGCCCTGAAGGAACTGCTCGGAAGCTTATAACTTTTGTGAAAGATAGACCAGGGCATGATCGCCGTTACGCCATTGATGCATCCAAGTTGACGAACGAACTTGGTTGGACCCCCTCAGTAAAATTTGAAGAAGGCTTCAAAATGACAGTGGATTGGTATCTGGCAAATAAAATTTGGGTAGATAATGTGACTTCGGGTGAATATCAGCGTTTTTATAAGGAACAATACGCTTAATAATCGCTTGTTAGAGTTATATTTTCAATGGCAATACCCTTTCTTACAATTTTTTGAAAAACATATAAAATACCTTTTTATTAATCATGAGAAAAATACTCCTATTTTTCACACTATTTATTATTATATCACATCATCAAGTCCAAGCTCAAACAAGTGGGATAGACCGCATTTTCATTTCATCCGAACTATCAAAAAGAGGTTTGACTGAGCAAGAGGTCAGAGAAAAACTCCTATCGAAGAATATTGATATTGATAAAATCAAAACGGAAGATTTACCAAAAATGCGGAAGCAAATTGAAGATGCCATCAATGAACTTGAACAGGAAAAAGCTCAAAAACAGCAGAAACCCCAAGCTGCAATTAGAGACTCAAATCCTTCGCAAGGTCAAAAATCAGGTGTTGAGGAAAAACTCAGTAGCGAAGCAAAACAATTGAGTAAAGGAAAAGCAGAAGAAATAAAGGAGGATATTGCAAGAGGGGCTTCTGCTGAAGAAGCTATTTCAAAGGCTTTACTGTCCAATTTGAAAGATTCTGCAGTGAATATTCCAGCTTATGTCTATGGTCAAAATCTTTTTAGGGATAAAAACTTGGGTTATTTCCTTGATAAATCTTTTAAAGCTCCTGATACCTACATATTAAATGTAGGTGATAAACTGACGGTAAGTATTTCTAACCCACGTGTTTTTTATAACCAAAGTTTTGAAATTGACAAAGAAGGTTTTTTGAAATTGGATAATATGCCGCGTACGAATCTAAAAGGCATGACTGTAGAGCGCGCACGTAAGGTATTAGCCAGTAATTTTGCACGTTTTTATTCATTTGCTCAAGAAGATTTTCAAATAACTGTGACGGCTGCAAGGATTGTTACTATCAATATAACAGGAGATGTGTTTAATCCAGGAACCCATACTTTATCGGCTGGTAACTCAGCTTTTAATGCCCTCGCTGCGGTGGGTGGACCCACCAATATTGGTAGCGTTCGTAATATCCAGTTATTCCATACCAGCACGGGCGGTAAGGTGCGTTTAGATGTTTATGCGTTTTTATTCAATCCAGGCTCAACAAAAGATTTGTATTTATATGAAAATGATTTTATTTATGTACCGCCAATAGGGCGAGTAGCTTCTATTGAAGGCGCAGTAACACGCCCTTTTAAATATGAATTGATTGATGGAGAGAACTTAATGAAACTCATTGAATATGCAGGCGGATTAACGGATAATGCGTACCAATCAACTATTCAGATTAAGAGATATGTAGATGATAAAGAAAAATTTATTGATGTTAATTATAAAGATTTAAAAAACAGCAATGGTGATTTTGTATTACTGAAAGGCGATGCTGTTATCATTAGGAAAATACCTGAAAATAGAGAAAATTTTGCTTCTGTAACGGGTGCAGTAGATTTGCCGGGTAACTATGAACTTACTGAGGGGATGCGTGTGAGTGACCTCATTAAAAAATCAGTCATTAAAAAAGAAGCTCGTATAGATGTAGCTTACCTTCAAAGACTGAATCCTGATAAGACAATTCAATTGAAAATCATTAATATCAATGAGATTTTGGCTAATCCGACATCTCCAACTAACTTTCTTTTGCAAAGTAGAGATTCATTAGCCATTTTTTATCAAGAAAAATTTGCTCGTAAAGATTTTATTGCGGTTGGCGGTGCGGTGCGTTCAAAAGTTAATTACCCTTACGATGTGACCAAAACGATAAGAGTCAATGATGCCGTCAATCTTTCAGGAGGGCTATTAACCACAGCCACTGATTTTGCTTATATCGTCCGCAAAGATACCTCAAACAAAAAGAATGTTGAATATGTAAAAATAAATGTTCGCAATGCGATTTCAAAACCTAACTCATCAGATAACATTATTTTAATGCCAAACGATTCACTGCATATCTTATCTAAAGAAGATTTTGTGGATGAAGGTTTCATAAAGGTATCAGGTTCAGTAAGAAACCCAGGTGAGTTCAAATTTGCAAAATCATTGACACTATCGGATGCTCTTGTAATGGCAAATGGTTTGAAACTGGAAGCTGCCATGAATAAAGTAGATATTTTCCGAATAATCATGAATGAGAATCAGCCTTTAAAAACAGTCGTAGCAACTATAGAAGTGGATAAAGATTTTAACATAGTTGATAGTAAATTTAAAGATTTTCAACTTCAGCCGTATGATCAAATCTTTGTCAGAACAATTCCTAAATTTAGCCTTCAAAAGTATGTGAACGTAACGGGAGAAGTAGCTTACCCAGGGGAGTATGCTCTGATTGAAGAAAATGAAAAACTATCAAGCATTATAACACGCGCAGGTGGCTTGAATACAGAAGCCTTCCCTTCCGGTTCAACGCTTTATAGACCACAGGACAATATCGGTTTTATTATAATCAATTTGGATGAAATCACTAAAAATGTCAATTCCAATGGCAATATTGTCTTAAAAGAAGGAGATATTATAGATATACCTAAAACGAAAGACATCGTTACCATCAAAGGAGCCACTCGTGCAAGTGATCTCTATTTAAACAAAATTTTGGCAAATGGTACGGTTAATATAGCTTTTGATGGAGAAAGAAGCGCCTGGTACTATATTGATAAATACGCAGCAGGGGTTAATAAAGATGGACGTAAAAAATTGATAGTTGTGGAACAACCCAACGGTACAGTAAAAAGAACGAAAAATTTCTTCTTTTTTAAAGTCTATCCTAAAGTTCAAAAGGGCAGTATCATTTCAGTAGGCTATGCTGAAAAGAAAGTAGAAAAAGATAGAACACCTAAAGAAAAAACAGATTGGGGTAAAATATTATCTGATACAATAGCTCAAACTGTAGCACTATTATCGTTCATTCTTCTTATCGAACGGCTATAAAGAATCACAGAATGTGCCTTTAACAAATAGTGTCTTTTTTTTTATTTCCGTCTAAAAATTTTTTTAATTTTTTTTAATTTTTTTTTAATTTTTTTGGAATTTTTTTTTATATTTACAGCATAAGGTCACTTTAACGGTATCAATCAAAATGGGGTGGTTGATGCTATTTACAAACATTTTATCAAACTTTTTTAGCTATGGTAATTCTATACGTCGTTGCCTTGGCTTTCACAGCAGGAGCTTTCTTCAATGCTCTGTCAGCCACATCTCAGAGAAGCAAACGCTATTTTTGAACAAACAAGCTAACGCGTGCCTAAAGGTCTTCTCTTAACAATCGTCCCCGAGTGAATTTAAATATATTTTAAATGCTTTCGGGGATGGTTGTTCTTAACTTTCTCGCCTTTCTTTTGTTACTTACAAATGAGTAAAATACTGTTAAAACGACAAGCAGAAGCGATATTGCCCACCGATTGGGGTAAATTTCGCATTGTAGCCTATGCCCGCAGGAATGATGACCCACTGCCACACCTTGCCTTGGTTCACGAAAATTTTGATGCTAATTATCAGCCTATTCTTCTACGCATACATTCTGAGTGTATGACCGGCGATGTCTTTCATTCGCTTCGATGTGATTGTGGTGAACAATTGGATTTCGCTATGAATAAAGCAGCCGAAACAGGCGGTGTAGTAATATATTTGCGTCAAGAAGGGCGTGGAATTGGTTTAATCAACAAATTAAAAGCTTATCAACTCCAAGATAAAGGCTACAATACTGCCGAAGCCAATCTTCATCTCGGCTTTGAAGCCGATGAGCGCATTTATGACGATGCCATTACTATCATCAAGGATTTAAATATTTCTAAAATCAATATCCTCACTAATAATCCATTGAAAATCAAGGCTTTAGAAAATTCAGGGATAGAGATTATTAACCGTGTGCCTATTATCATCGAACCAAAAGTAGAAAATGAATTTTATCTGCATACTAAACGCGATCTCATGGGGCATCTTTTGCATTTATAACTACTCTGCATTTACCCCCCCCTCAGTATTTTGAGAAAATACTTAAAGAAAAAAGCATCTTTCTAAGTAATTTATTCGAAAATGCTATCATTCAATATAAAAAAGTATATCTTTGCGCTCGTTTTGGAATAACCTATTGTTGGCTTGCCAATTAAATAGGTATTTTTTAATCAAATTCATAATATTTCAAATGTCTGTTAAAATTAGATTACAGAGACACGGTCGTAAAAAAGCACCGTTTTACCACATTGTTATTGCCGA
>JAYTON010000286.1:0-2564 GCA_043747725.1 Saprospiraceae bacterium | reverse complement strand
AATGACGGCAAAACTTGGATAAAATGCAACTCTCCGGCATTGGGTCAATACTATAATGTGAATACAGACATGGCTGAACCCTACAATGTCTATGGCGGTTTGCAAGATAATGGCGTTTGGTATGGACCCAGCACCGCTCAAATCAATACCGACTGGCATGATTCGGGCGATTATCCGTTTAAAGCTATTTATGGTGGCGATGGTATGCAAGTCATGATTGATACGCGAGACAATACGACGGTTTATGCAGGTGCTCAGTTTGGAAATTATGGTCGCGTGAATACAAGTGCAAAAGGCAGAGGACGCCCTAAATTTATACAACCAAAGCATGATTTAGGCGAAAAACCTTTGCGTTTCAATTGGCAATCGCCTATTTGGTTGAGCGTTCACAATCAAGATGTTCTTTATTTCGGAGCTAATAAGCTGTATCGCTCTCTGGATAAAGGTGACAATTGGGAAGCTATTAGTGAGGATTTGACCAATGGGTCAAGAAAGGGAAATGTGCCTTTTGGCACTTTAAGTGCAGTTCATGAATCGCCTTTGAAGTTCGGTTTGATTTATACAGGTAGCGACGATGGTTTAATTTATGTTTCAAAAGATGGCGGCACTGCTTGGAAGAAAATTACTGAGGGGTTGCCGCAAAATCTATGGGTATCGCGGGTGCAAGCCAGTGCATCCGATAAAGCCACTGTTTATGCTTCGCTGAATGGCTATCGGTGGGACGATTTTACACCATATTTATATGTTTCTAAAAATTATGGTGATAATTGGGAGAGAATTGGCTTAGATTTGCCCAATGAGCCTATTAATGTGGTCAAAGAAGACCCTAAAAACCCGAATATATTGTATGTCGGTACTGACCACGCGCTGTATGTTTCGTTGGATAAAGGCAAAACTTTTATGGGTATGGACAACGGTTTGCCGAATGTGGCTGTACACGATGTGGTCATTCAATCGCGCGATAAAGAATTAGTAGTGGGTACGCATGGTCGTTCATTGTACATTGCCGACGTTGCGCAACTGCAACAACTCACGCCTGAGAATTTGACCAAAGAGCTCATTGCCTTCGATATTAAAAAAGTGCGCAATAACGGATGGGGCAGAAGAAACGATAATTTTGCCGAACGCGAAGACCCGAAAGCCTTGCTGCCGATGTATGCAAAAAGTACAGGGGCAGTAAAAGTAACGGTTAAAACCAAAGACATCGTGTTGAAACAATTCACGGCGAATGTTACAAAAGGCATCAACTATATCAGCTACGATTTGTTGCACGATGACGCCGTGACCCCTCAGTATCAGACATGGTTGAACGACAATCTGACCGATAAAGAGGCTAAAAAGATAGAACTCAAAAAAGCCGACGACGGAAAACTCTATCTACAAAAAGGAAAATATACTGTCGAATTAGAGAAAGAAGGTGTCAAAGTGGAAAAAGAATTAATCGTCGAATAATTAAAAATTGAGAATTGAAAGTTGAAAATTGTGAGTTATTTTATACTTGAAATTTTCAACTTTCAACTTTCAATTTTCAACTAAAAAAAGTATGTCAGTAACACTCATTATCATCATTTTTACTTGCATCATATCTATTCAAGCGTTCAATCGCATGGATATTTTTGAAAAATTGAAGCACCATCCTTATACCGAAGCGCGGCAAAAAGAATACTATCGGTGGCTTACATCGGGCTTTTTACACGCAGATTACGTGCATTTGGGCATCAATATGTTTGTTTTATGGCAATTTGGTAGCGTTGTTGAGCGAGAATACCAAGCGCAATTCGGTTCGAGTATCGGCATGTTTTTGTTTCTGTTGATGTATTTATCAGCTATCGTTTTCGCTGATTTACCCACATTCAGAAAGCATCAAAATGACCCCATGTATGCAGCTGTGGGTGCTTCAGGTGCTGTTTCAGCGGTATTATTCACATACATTTTGTACTATCCTTGGGCTGAGTTAAGCCTATATGGCATCATTCCATTTCGAGCGATTGTGGGTGGCGTGGCATATCTCATTTATGAGCAATGGGCAAGCATGAATGCCAAAGACAATATCGGACATGATGCGCATTTTGCAGGAGCTATCTATGGTATGATGTTCACTGTCCTATTAAAACCAAGTGTTTACAATGATTTTGTGGATCAAATAATACATAATTCGCCTTATTGGTAGTATTTTAAATTTAATTCATGAAAATATGAAAAAAATAATCATCCTGCTTTTGTTGTCTTATCAAACGCTTTCAGCTCAAACGATTGATAAAACTACCCTTGAGGAATGTTATAGAATGGCGCAAGAAGCATTTCCACTCACTAAGCAAAAAGAGCTGATTCGACAAACTAATGCATTGAGTGCCAATACTTTACAAAAATATCTCCTGCCACAAATCGAACTCAATGCACAAGCCACCTATCAATCGGAAGTGACCCAATTTCCTGTAAAATTGCCCAACGTGGAAGTGATACCCCTCAGTAAAGACCAGTATAAAACGACTTTAGATATCAAGCAACTTCTCTGGGATGGCGGTGCCATTAACTTACAAAAAAATGTTTTAAAAAGTCAGGCG
>JAYTON010000285.1:0-2122 GCA_043747725.1 Saprospiraceae bacterium | reverse complement strand
TGAAAGTACACTCTAATAAGTTATCTTGAGTGTTTGAGATTTGATCTTTCCAAGTTACACCTTTATCGGAAGTCTTAGCAATCAATCCAGTATTACCCACTACCCAACCATTGTTATCATCAATCATTTTAATACTATTCAGATTAGGTGGTGAAAAAAAAAGAGGCGTATCTATAGAATTAAAATAGTTGCCGCCTATTTGAGTAGGCGATTTCCATGTTTGAGCAACCGAAAGAGTGCTAAGAAATAATGTAAAGAATAAGATAGAAATATATTTCATAAAATTTTATATTTGAATTATTATTGAATGTGATTTTTTTTTTACGTTTTATAATAGTTTTTTTAGTTTTTTTAATTGCTGCAAAGATAAAAATCTACGAAGCCGTAAAAATAGTGATCTATAATTTATTTTAATTTTTCGTATTTTATTCTTTAAATTATTTCCTTTCGTTAAATCGAAGAACGGTATCTTTTTTTTATTGCTGCGAACTAAAATATATCCGCAACTCTATTGCGTATATATCTACTTCCTCCACAAATATAAAATCATTATACCATAAAAAAAACTTTTTATAACACATTGATTTTAAAACTTTTATGCCTTCGTATTTTATGTATTTTTACTATCAAATGAATGAAAAAAGATGAGTTTTCTATTGCGGAATACATCTTTCGCATTTTATGTATTCGCATATGTTTTAATGACTTTTTTCATTTCGTATTTTATGTATTCTTATAAGTCTAAATCATCTAAAGGGCTTTTGGTGCGCGTTAAATCGGTTTAAAACATGCAAATATATTTGAGTTGTTTTGATAGAGGCATGACCCATCACCTTTCTGACAAAATCCAAATCACCTAACTTTATACTTAAATAATACAACATTCCAACAAAATAGCTATCAAGCAGACAAACTCTATCATCCGGATGCCAAAACGAGGCATCCAGATGAAGGAACGAGCCATCTGGACGCCTAAACGAGTCATCCAGACGCCCGAATGAGTCATCTGGAACTAAAAAAAGTCTTCCGTGTGCATAAACGAGTCTTCCAGTTGATGATATTGACTTTCGGGGTTTAATATTAAACTTGTGTCAAACTTGGGTTGTAGGTTATGTTAATGCGAAAATAAACAACAGCCTTTTGCAAAGCAATTTCAAGCGTTGACAATATATTACTCATTACCCATCACCCATGTTTTAAGATACTCATATTTGGGGGTCAATTGCCCATTTTGAGTAATCGTAGCGCGTTCCAATATTTTAGATTTCTCCCCCCTCAGTATCGCTTGCAATTCGGGCAAAATATTGATGATAAATTGATCGCCGAAGTAACTGGAAGCATCGCGCGGTAGTTCATTCGGTAAATTATCAATCGTCATCATCGTGATAGCATTTCCAGCGAAGGGGTTATCCGCTTCTACATTTTTAAAGGGATCAAACCCGTAAAACGGCTCTGAAATAGTAGAGGATTTAATCGTAGCAGGTATGGATGAAAACGGCATCATATCACAAGAGACATCCGCAATGGTTTTAATTCTAAAATCAGGTTGGCGCATATCTTCTAAGTTGAAAAAAGCGGGCGCCGTTTTATCATAAAAAATACAATTAATGAAAACATCAGCCTTGCGATAAAACTTAGCAAAAGTAGAGCGAAATAGTGCAGGAGTGCGGTAATAATCCTGTTTTTCAAAAGGTTCACCGTCAATTCGAGTGACATAATCAATCGGATGAATTTGTGTAAAAACAGGCATATCATATTTTTCAACTAAAAAATCAGTGGGCGCTACTTTTTTGATACCTAAATCCAACAATACTTCCATCGCCCCTTTAGCCACTCGACCACTTCCTGAGACCACAATACTGAGGGGGGGTAAAATGATTTGTTTATAAATGCTTCGCGCTTCTGCATAACTTTCCAAATCCTTCATACGCGGCAACGTATATGCGCTTTTGCGCAATCCGTAGCCTAACATACCATTGTGCGCACCCACCATACCAGCAAATTTACCAAAAGCAATCAGCCGTTGATTGTAATCATCGGTCAGCACTTCATAATCTATCAAAGTGATGTTTTTTTCTAAAATAGCTTTCAAAAGCGGGCAATTGTGCACTTGTTTCTTAAT
>JAYTON010000284.1:0-6050 GCA_043747725.1 Saprospiraceae bacterium | reverse complement strand
AATCATTTCAATGGCACGCTTTACTTTCCAAGGCGTTTGTTGATTAATTTTTACTTCTATGCGAGCAATTTTGACGACCGCGCCGTACGTTTCGAGCATGGTATGTATAAGCGGAATGTGGTATTTTTGAACAAAATCAATGGTACCTTGGCTCAATGCGCCATAACCTGTAGCGATAATACCTGAAAACGGCGGCTTCTCCCATTTCAAATCTTCCATCACTTTTCGAGTATCGTCGATGGCTAAATCTAACCGCGTAACGCCAACGACGAGCAAAAGATTTTCGTTTTTCCCTTGCATTTCATCAGCAGAAATGAGAGAACCTGCTATGAATCCTTCTA
Organism: Saprospiraceae bacterium; assembly: GCA_043747725.1. GTDB lineage: Bacteria > Bacteroidota > Bacteroidia > Chitinophagales > Saprospiraceae > JAAFJT01. Next base: position 5,709 of record JAYTON010000284.1, on the reverse strand, counting down.
CCATATTATACAGCCTATCGGCATTATAGACGGCGTTACCGTTGACGCTTTCCATAATGGTATGCAGAAGGGGGAAGCCCATCATTTTATCGAATGGCATAGTACCGAGTAGGGGAATATCTAATTTATCGAGCCATTTAGCTACATAATGCTCTACTTTTCCCCGTTTATCTTCCATCACTTTATTCAAAATGACGCCTATAATGGGCACATCCCGCGCATAAAATTTTTCCATGCACATACTGAGCTGGTCAATGGTGCTGCCAATACCACCCTCAGCTACCATAATAACGCCCGATTGAGTTAATTGAGCTACGTCGCCATTCGACATTTCGACCACCGCGCCCACACCCGGATGACCTGTTCCTTCAAAAATAATCAGCTCGTGTTGACCCCTCAGTATATGATTGGCATGTTGTATATTTTCAGCGTATTGATAATTTTCGGGATGATCCAGATAGTCCGTTGTAGCACCCGAGCCGAGTATGACTGGGCTGTGAATAGCAGGATCAGGCTCGAAATCAAGCAAATCTGCAAAGAGTACCACGTCCTTATCTACTTGAAGACCATTGCGCAAAACATATTTTTGACCTACTGGTTTGCAGTACCCAACATTAATGCCTATATTGCGAAAAGCTGAAACTAAGCCGAGTGTGGAAGTGGTTTTTCCAACGTGTTGAGAGGTTGCGGCAACGTAAATATTTTTGTATAGCATGTTATAAAATTTTGCCTATAATTTGATTTTAAAGCAATATAAAAAGGCTTTTAATAATTGACAAATTTCTTTAAAAATAATCAAAAATTGTTTAAACATCCATTCTATGTCAAGTCACAAATTATGAAATGATGGTTAATAAACGAATAAGAGATAAATCAATATAATGTATTTTTAATTGAATATCAATTGTTTATAAATATTATTAATTTAAATAATTAAATTTTATATTTTTTTAAATGAAAATTTTTTTTAAAAAGTTGCATTTTAAAAAAAATGTAAATAACTTTGAACTGTTTTTAGAACGAAGTTATCCCTCACAATAATTTGGTTTTGAAAGTTCATGTGATTATAATTTGTTGTTTTGGAACCGTCTCATGTCCGAGACGGTTTTTTTTTGCCATCAACGAATAACTGTCAACGAAAACATTTTTTTCCAATTGAAATACCCTCTGATGGAAAAAATAAAATAGATGAATGACAGAATAGCGAGTAAGTATTTATCGCGCTCGAAGTAAATGAGCATGTAAGAAAGGTCAATGGCCATCCAATAAATCCAACTTTCCAATATTTTGCGGGCTGTTAGAAAAGTAGTCAAAATACTGAACGCTGTTAGAGTGGCGTCGGCGTATCGAAAGGCTGCCATATGCCAATAAAATCCTAATGGAATGGCTAAAGCGACGCCTAAAAGCCCTATTTTGAAGTGGATACTGAGGGGGAGAGATGAAATAGGTAACACGTTGCTGTCTTTTTTTTGCCAATTCAACCACCCATAAATCGCAGAAAAAGAATAGTAAATCTGTAAAGCAGCATCCGATTTCAAATCCGCATCGAGGCACACGATAAATTGAAATATGGTTCCGAAAAATCCCCAAACCCAACACCAAGCATTGCCCCGCGCCGCCAAAATCACATACAATATGTTGAATCCAAAGGCTAACCATTGCAGCGTATCTGCCACCAAAACGAAAGGGAGAATTTTATCAAATATTTCCATCATCCCTTAGAGACGCATTTTTAGCGTTTTCATTACGTTTTTATGCTTATTTTTATTCAACTACTATATATTTAACTACTATATATTTTGCGGAAAGTTCAAATGTGTAGCTTAAACCGAAGTTTATTTTTTAATATCCACAACGAAGCATGGCAATAAAAAAATCAGAAAATACCTCAATACACTCCCTCAGTAAAAGTGCCATCAAACAACAAAGCCTTTGATAATACATGGATTATCAAAGGCTTATATTTTATATCTGTCGAAGTAAGTGGATTCGAACCACTGACCCCCGCCATGTCAAGGCGATACTCTAACCAACTGAGCTATACTTCGAGATGTCAAAAATACTGAACAACGCTTCTGTTGCTTTGCAACTGCAAATATAGTCCTTCCTCTTATTCTAATACAAATTTTCAATTGTTAATTTTTTATTTTGTTTTAACATCAACAGCTTAACACCCCTCAGTATTTTAAACTCCTCACATCTCATTTTTTATTTTATGAAAAAAGACTTAAATTTAACCCATTATGAATACATTTGATAAAACAAATCTTGAATAATACACCTACTCCGCTATTATGCCTACAGAAAACCTAAAAGATCAATTGAAACGACTCATCGGTGAAGACAATTTATATGAAGTTTTCAACCTGTTGCGCCCTTGTTTTCCGAGTGAATCTATGGAAAACAAAGCCATTATTATACAAACTAGCAACTGGAAACGCATTCAAGATGAAACTTTGATGGGTCTTTTGACTGCCGAACAATTCAATGTAGAGAAAAATAAAATCCGCTCTATCCTCCTTACCATTATTGATAGATTGCCCGAAGTGGATTTTGAAAAAGACCTTGCTTCCTTAGAAATGAGCGATATTGGCGTCATTTCTCTTGTCAATTGCAATCGTGTTTTGCCTTTCAATTCCTTCAAGACCTTCTTCAAAGGGCATCAAAAACAGCCGTTTCAGTTCTATTTTATCATCGGATGCCCTCAGCAAGAGCCTGATAGTTTCGCTGAACGGTTGGTGTATGAAGTGATTGAGGATGTGTTGGTGGGCGAAGAAAGTGCCATTGATTTTGTCAGAGGAAAAGAGTTGATTCAAGGCATTGAGGTTGAAAGGGTGGATATTCCGTTGCTGCCTATGGGCATTGATGCCGATAAAAGCCAATTGAAATTTAAAAAAGAATTTGGCAAACGCCTCGCCCGTTTCAACATGACCGATGTCTCGCTTGAGGATTTCGTTTCAGCGAAAGCGGCTCAATTGCCTTACAATTATTTTACTTTTATTTATCAAATTGAAGTGGATGATTGGGATGATACCACTGCCGCTTATTTGCAATGGATTGTGGAAACATTTAAAAAAAATCAAGCCCATCAGCCCACTTTTCTCTTCTATTTTGTCATTAATATGGAAAATGCCCACATCGAACTTCGCGCCGATGTGATGGCAGAATTGCAGAAAATCCTGATTTGCCACGACGGTGCTTGCAACATCATTGATAAATTGACGCCCTTACAACCCGACGACCTTAGCCGTTGGATTCGCTCGTATGGCGAACGCAGCCAAGCTAAAATTGAAGCCATCGTTAAAAAATTCAGCAATAGCCTCTCTTTACAAGGCAAATTGAAAGCTGATGGTACGATTGACATGACAGACGTGGAGCAATTTCAAGAAAAAATATACGCTAACTACATTAGGAAAAAATAATGATGAATGATGAATAGTGTAACTCATTGTAAATCAATTTTTTAGACACAATACTGAGGGGGTAATCAAAATAATGAATGTGAAGCCCCTCAGTATTTCAACAAAAATTTATCAATTATCATTATTATTGAAGTGAATTTTCTTTAACCAAAATATTTTTTTAAATGGAAAAACATACTATTAATCATGACCCTTTAAGAGAGAAAAGTTTAAATCTTGCTATTAGAATAGTAAAATTAAATCAATATTTAACCTCTAAGAAATTTGAATATGTGATGAGTAAACAAATACTCCGTTCAGGAACAAACCCGGGTGCTATGGTTCGGGAAGCAGCGAATGCAGAATCTGCACTTGATTTTATTCATAAATTAAGCATTGCACAAAAAGAAGCAAGAGAAACACTTTATTGGCTTGAATTACTTTTTAAAACTGATTTCCTAACGAGTACTGAATATGAATCAATTTATAAAGATACTGAAGAAATAATGCGATTATTAAGAAGTTCTATTTTGACTAAAAAGAAAAAATTAGCTACTAAAACAGCCTCAGTCATTCTTATCATAGCACTTTTGGCTTTTACTATATTTTAGGCATAGCACAATTCATCATTCATCATTCATCATTAATATAATGAGTTTCAAAATATATGGGAAAACAGGGCAATCTGCTCTGCCCGATTTTCAAAATAATCCAAAACTGAATGACCCGGCACTGTATATCCCTTCGGATGCTCTCATTGATGCCGTGAATGTTGCCCTCTCGCTCGGTCAACCGCTGTTGCTCACGGGTGAACCTGGCACGGGCAAAACGCAATTGGCGTATCACATAGCGCACTATTTCGGCTTGGGTAGTCCTTTGGTTTTTACGGCGCAAACGTCGTCAACAGCGATGGATTTGTTTTATAAATACGATGCGCTCGGACATTTTCAATACAATCAGAACAACAAAGACCCCCTCAGTATAGAGGCATTGGAAGACCGTTTTATTCGCTACAATGCCCTCGGAGAAGCTATTCGCACTCAAAAACGGGCGGTGGTGTTGATAGATGAAATTGATAAAGCACCACGTGATTTGCCCAATGATGTACTTTTTGCTATCGAAAAGCTCAAATTCAGAGTGCCTGAATTGGATAAATCCTATGAAAGTATTCCCAACCTGCGTCCCATCATCATTTTGACAAGTAATTCTGAAAAGAATTTGCCCGATGCCTTCCTGCGACGGGTCATTTATTACCACATTCCATTTCCTTCTGCGGAGGATTTGTTGAAAATTTTGAACAGCAAAACGACTGGCATTCCAGAAACGGATATGGCAAAAGCCATCGCTCATTTCGGCGAAATTCGGGATATGAAATTGAAAAAATCACCGGCTACGGCTGAACTGATTTTTTGGGTTTTATTGCTACAAAATATTGGTTTTCCGATATCGAAAATAGGCAGCACGCTGTCCGACGCTGAAAAGGAAACGTTGAGAATATCTTATTCAGTTTTAGCGAAAAACAAAGAGGATTTGATGAGTTTGAAAGACAATTTATAACATTTATGCAGCACCATCCACAAGCCTTTCGCCTTATTGCCAACCTGCTCGCTGCGTGGGAAAAGGAGGGCTTTGCCGTAGGGGTGGAAACGCAATTGCAACTCCGCGAACTCACTCAAAAATTGCCCGATGATACTCCTATTCAAAATCTAAAAACTTTCCTTGCTCCCCTTTTTGCCAACTCTCGCGATGAACAAGACCTATTTTATGAGCTTTTTGATAAAAATTTGAAGGAAAATGAGCAGTTTTTTACTGAAACGGCTCATTACTCCCCTCCCTCAACGCCTGTTGCACCCCCCTCAGTACAGACCCGTTTCAAATGGCTTTTCAGCATTTTAGGGGTGATTTTATTGTCAGTTTTAGGTTATTTGATTTTAAAAAATTATCCTAAAAAACCACCTATTGTAGAAGAAATTGAAAAAAAATATATTGACGTTTCAATTCCCATTAAAGATAAAGGCGAACGGCAATTACTTTTTAATCAATACAATTCATCTATTTTAATAAAAAGTATCACATCTATATGTCCTGAAAAAACCAATAGAAATGTCCGCGTTACGATTAAAAATGCCAAGCAATTATTTTATGAAGCCATTTCAAAAGGCATTGATACTTTATGCGTACGAATTTGTTTTGAAAATCAAGAAAAATGCGATACTAACTATTACCGTTTAAATGTCGATGATTTTGAAAGACCAAAAAATGGTTCTCTCATATTAGAGGATACATTGGCTTTCAAACCCTATCAACA
>JAYTON010000283.1:0-8838 GCA_043747725.1 Saprospiraceae bacterium | reverse complement strand
ATTGACAAACTAAAAAATTATTGAAAAAATAACTTAAAACCAGTCAAATACAGCTCCTATCCATCCAAAACAGAAATCCTATTGAGCAAAAAGCTTTGGCTTTAGTGAAACGTATCAAAAAGCGGCTCAAGTCTTTTTTGGCTTTTGTTAAAGAACCCGATTTGCCTTTTACTAATAATCTGGCTGAAAGGGATATTAGAATGGTCAAACTTAAACTCAAAATCTCAGGCTCTTTTAGAACCCTCCAAGGAATTCAAAATTTTGCCCGAATAAGAGCTTATATCTCAACTGTCCGTAAACAAGGAATCAATGTTTTCCATAATCATCGTCTCGGCTTTACAGAATAATCCCTTTATCGTAAATTGTCCTAAGTAATTACTAAAAAAGAAATGGTGACAACTCAATTCACAGATTTAATTGACAAAGCGTATTCTGCTTTTAACGAAAGAAATATTTTTAATGAAAGACAGAGTGGAAGTTTAGAGGTAGAAGTTCATCAAAAAGTAAAGGACTTACAAGGTAATTCAATATTTGATGGGACAGTAAAGCATATTTATACTTTTGAGGATGGCTTAATAAAAACTATGGATATTGAATTGGTATAACTTTGCATAAAAATAAAGCATCATGAAAAATAAAGAACAATTTGAGTTTGAATATGATTTGGATGGACATGAGTTCATCGAATTGAATATTTTGTTAAAAAACTTAGGCGTGGCTCGTTCAAGTGGGGAAGCCGATGCGAGCATTACGAAAGGCAAAGTGATGGTCAATGATGAAATTGTAACACTAAAACGGTATAAAGTACGGTCGGGATTTAATGTGGTTTATAATGATAAAGTTATTTTTGTAAAGTAATAAAAATGCAAATCGCACCCCAAATCGGCATAATTACCTCATTTCAAATTAATCACTTCTACAAATCCCGCATATTGATGAAATGCAATATAGTGACCCAACAAACCCGAGTCCTACGTAACAACGATAGAAACGATAGAATTGACCTATAGTATTAATCGGTCTCTTTGACCGCAAAAAGTAAGCTAATACTGAGGCGTCAAAGCGGAACTATAATTTACTACCCATAAAAAAAGGCGAAGCGTTTAACGACTTCACCTTAACTATGCAGATTGTTTATTTCTCTCAATTGTTGTAATTATTTCTTTTTGGCTTCCGCTCGAGCGATGTATTTTTCAATATCCCGTGCTTCTTGTGTTTGAGCGTATTTCTCTTTAATTTCTTTGTAGGCACTGGCTGCTGAACTGGCATCGTTTTGAATTTCGCTCAACATGCCATAACGCTTTAGATAAAACGCTTTCAATTCATCTACACCGCCTGCATCCGCAGCTTCTTTATACAATTTCAACGCTTTTGAATAATCTTTCTTTTCACTGTAAGCATCTGCCAACGCACCATATTTCATGGTGGGCGTTACTTCGCCCGCAGGAGAAAAGTCTTCTAAGCTTTTGATGGCTTCATCAAATTTACCGAGATTCAAATAGCAAACGCCTGTATAATATTTGGATAAATTCCCTGCCGGAGTGCTGCTGTATTTGCTGGCAATGCCTTGAAAACCTTCAAAACCACCGCCCGGATTGTTTAATGCTAAAGCGAATGAATCACGCTCGAACATTTTTTCAGCTTGCCACATCGCAGCCACTGCTTTCTTTTGATTAGCTGCTACATTGGATTTATACCAAAGAGAAGCACCTATCAAAACCACTATTGAACCGATACCAATCAACAAAGGTTTCTTATAAGTTTCAAACCAATTTTGCGCTTCGTGTGTCACTTCCGCCACATCTATCAGGACTTCCTCTTTTTTAACGTTTTGTTTTACTTTTGCCATTTTCTTGAAAATTTATAATTGCCAATCAGTTATAATAAAGATTTTTAATAAAAATGCCCGCAAAGATAACTTTTTTTTAATCTTCCTAAGCTATTCAGTTGAATATTTTAAACATTCTGTATTGATACGTTTGTTTATGTTCTTAGTTTCGTCGAAAAAAATATGCCTTACAACATTTGGAAAGTTCTAAACTTTCCAAATGTTAAAACAATTTAAAACAAACCATGCATTTCTGCTTGTACTTTGCTGATGATTTCACCTAAATCTTCGGGTCTATTGATGAAATCTACTTCATCGGCATTGATTATCAACAGTTTCCCTTCTGCATAGGTCGAAACCCATGAATCGTAGCGTTCGTTGAGGCGTTTGAGATAATCTAAGGAAATAGTGCCTTCGTAATCGCGCCCACGCGCTTGTATGTGTTCAACCAATGTCGGGATGCTCGCCCTCAAATAGATTAAAAGATCGGGCGGCGACACTTGCTTATTCATCAATTCAAATAAACTGAAATAATTTTCAAAATCACGTTTGGACATCAAACCCATTTCATGCAGATTCGGTGCGAAGATGTGCGCATCTTCATAGATGGTGCGGTCTTGAATTATGGTTTTATCACCGCTTTGAATGTCCACAATTTGGCGATAGCGACTATTCAAAAAATAGACTTGCAAGTTGAAAGACCATCGATGCATATCGTGGTAGAAATCAGCGAGATAGGGATTGTCCGCTACATCTTCGAAATGCGGTTCCCAAGAGAAATGCTTGGCAAGTTGCGTCGTTAAAGTCGTTTTTCCTGCCCCGATATTACCCGCAATAGCAATGTGTTTGATAACAGGCTTTGCTATGGGTTGATTTTCTTTCATTTTCAATCAAGATTAATTCGATTGCGCTTTTCCCTTCTCATGGTCATCCAAAAATTGTTGCAAGCCAATATCAGTCAAAGGATGTTTCAACAAACCTAAAATAGCTGATAAAGGACAAGTCACAACATCTGCTCCAGCTTGAGCAGCCTGTACTATATGGAGTGGTGTGCGGATACTGGCTGCTAATATTTCAGTTGTATAACCTTGAATCATATAGATTTCCACCAATTGTTTAATCAATTCAATACCGTTCCAGCTAATATCATCTACCCTACCCACAAACGGCGAAATATATGTTGCTCCTGCTTTGGCAGCTAAAATAGCTTGACCCGCTGAGAAAACTAAGGTACAATTGGTCGGAATTTGATGTTCTGTAAACCAAGCGATGGCTTTGATACCGTCTTTAATCATCGGTACTTTCACCACTATATTGTCTGCAATATCGAAAAACCGTTGTCCTTCATCTATCATGCCTTTAAAATCTGTTGCAATCACTTCTGCACTCACATCGCCATCGCCGACGATGTCGCAAATAGCTTTGTAATGTTTCATCACATTGTTAGTGCCTGAAATACCCTCTTTCATCATGAGGGATGGATTGGTCGTTACACCATCGAGGATACCTAAGTCTTTTGCTTCGCGGATTTGATCGAGGTTGGCAGTATCTATAAAAAATTTCATAACGATATAATTTTAAATTTTAGACTTTAGATTTTTAAACTTTGGATAAAAATAGAAAGGCTTTTTATAAAGGAATAGGGTTCATATTCCTGCTTAAAAAAATACGCCAGGCACACTGCTCAACCGCCTTATCCTTGCTGTGTTTCCACCCTGGGGAGGTTCGGCAGGAGCTAGTCGCCTGACGCGGTGCAAATGTATAACATGAGGTTGTAATTACCAAAGAGGTTGTAATTATTTTTTTAAATTAATAAAATCGCACCCCCTCAGTATTTAACGCTGAATAACACACTTTTTCGTCGCCGTCGCCCCATTCACTGTCAGTTTCACCAAATAAGTGCCTGCCGATAAGGACATATTCAATGCATCTTGATAACTCCCTTGTGGCAATAACTTTTTATTAGAAGCCGAAACTTGCTGACCGATTGAATTATACACCGTCCATTGCACATCGCCCTCATTTTTAAGGTTGTAACCGATAAAAATATTGCCTGATACTGAGGGGGTCGGATAAACCATAAATTCATTCACTTGATTAGCAAACTCTTCAGTGTCCGTCAAAGTATAGCGCACGTAGCCGCCCGCAGGTTTGGGCTGACGCATGGATGTATAAACCCGATACTCACCAGGCAACAAGCGGATGACACCGTTTTTATCCGTAATATTGATAGAATCACCCGTTAAGAAATTATACCACAAGCCTGTCTTTTGAAATGCCGGGTTCACATCATTGGCTACCACGTCAAAATTACCAATAACGGTCAAGTTAAAATCAGCGTCTTGAACATGAAAGGCTTTTGAATAGCCTGAGGATAAATCAGCTTCGGAATAATTGGTCGTGCGGAAGGCAGCATTGTTTTTACGCAATTCTAAAAGGTTGCGCGTCACGTTATATATACGCTTGCGGGCATTGTCTGCGTAATAATCCCAACGAATCGGTTTATTACCTGTTCTACCATTAAAATCAATATTAATATCATAACCCAATTCGCCGAACTGCCACAACATGCGCGGACCCGGCACAGTATAAAAGAATGCTGAAATCAATTCTATTCTTTTCAATGAAATATTCAAGTCATTTTTGATGGAATAATTGCCTGATGCATTGCCATATTGTAGGTTTTTATACATCAAACGCTCCTCATCATGGCTTTCCATGTAAGCAATATGCTTATCATGCTTGGCATCATTCCAACCCCTTGCTTTGGAAGAGAAACGGGTCAAACTATTGCCGGTATAACCCATTGTCGCTTCGTTGGATGAACCGTTGACATTTGCCCAAACCATCATCCCCTCAGTAGCGAGGGTCGTTTCTTCTGAATTATCAGAAAATAATTCCAAAATAGTGTAAGCACCCGGTGCTGCTGCTTGAATCGTTTGATGATAATGTTTCAAAATATCTACTCGCGATTGGTCATACGCCGCAAAAACACCATCGTTGTTCGATACTTTTTGAGTAAAGCCTTTAGCAAGGTCGAAGCGATAACCATCTATTTTATATTCTGTCAGCCAATATTTTAAACACCTATCCACATAGTTTTTAGTGTATTCGCTTTCATGATTAAAATCATTGAAGACGCTGAAAGGATGCGTTGCCGTTGGATTCAGAAAAGGATTATCAACCGAAGGCTTCGAGCCGTCCCAGTAAAGTTTTGCTAAAGGGCTGGCATTGTCTGCTTGATTGAAAACAATATCTAAAATAAGCGCAATCCCATTGGCATGGCATTTATCTACAAACTCCTTGAATTTGTCAATCGTACCATAATATTTATCCAAGGCATTGTGAAAGATAGGATTGTAACCCCAACTTTCATTGCCTGAAAACTCACTCACGGGCATCAGTTCAATAGCCGTGATGCCTAAGTTTTTCAAATAAGCAATCGTATCAATCAGCGTCTGATAGTCATGACGAGCGATAAAATCTCTGATATGCAATTCATAAATGACCAAATCCTTTTTTTCAGGGCGCGTATAATTCGTTGTTTTCCAAACATAAGGCGTTTTTCCCGGTTCAAGTACGGACACAATACCCGTGGCTCTCACAGGATAAACAGGCATATTCGGATACGTAATGGATGGAATAAAACGGTCATTATTAGGGTCAAGCACCAGTGTACTGAGGGGGTCGGCGACATTCAGCACGCCATCCACCAAATATTGATACGTATATATTTGACCGGGCGTCAAGCCACCGATAGAGAGCCACCATGTTTTGCCATCCACACTCTTTTTCATCAAATATTTAGTATCAATTTGATAATTATTGAAACTGCCAATCACATAAACGCTTTGTTTTAAAGGTGCTTGAAAAAGGAGAGTAACGCTGTCGCCTTTTGTATTAATATTAGCCCCTAATTCGGCTCCTTTTGGTGGGTCAGCAATGGTAATAGTCGGCGAAACAGTATAAGTAAATGAAGCAGAATCGGCAACGCCATTGAGTTCCGCCTTGAAAACAACGGTATGCCCACCCTCTCCTGTGACTGTAATAGTTTTCGTCAATTCTTTGGCGGTGCTTGCGGAGGCAATGAGAGTACCATTATCCGTCAAAGTCAAATTACTGGCTATCGAAGCCGCCCCTTTCACATCAATCATCTGACCGATTGTTGTATAAATAGTAGGAGCATTTGGTGTAATGAGCAATGTCTTCAAAGCACTACTGCTGGAATAAATATCATAGAAAATATCGCCTCCGGCTGCGGTTTTACCCTCCTTACTGCCGTTTGAATTGCGGAATACAAAGGCGAGTTTGAGTATTTTATCAGCCGCTGGCACAGCATAGAAGGCTCTGATATTATTAATGGATAGAGTATAAATGCCATTTCCTTTCGGCGTCATTTTTACTGAGGGGTCATTGGTCGTCCAAGGAAATTTGACAAATTTCCAATCGCTTGCAGAGGTGCTTTTATCCGTGATGACCCCCGTGTGCGCGTAGACATCGCCCGTTTCACTGGCTAATCCCATATTCCCTTCTTTGGCATTGAAAGTGATGGTGATATTGTCATCGGGTCCCGGAAAGACTGGTGTGCAAGTAACTTGTGCTTGGCTTATATTTGCCAATAAAATAATGGCTAAGATTAGTAATTTTTGATACATTCTTGATTAATGATGAATAGTGAGTGATCAATGATGAATTTTTGCTTGGTGAGGGGTTTTTATAGAAATGCAAAAGTAGGCTTTTAGGTTTTGTAAAAGTATGAATTAAAACATTTTCCCAAACCGTATTTTCCGCATCACTGTCTCAAATGAATCTGTTCCTCTCACATCTATCCTCTGTATTTCGTAAGGGGCATTTATATTTTTATTGATGCGATTGCCAATTCTGAAACCATATTCAATACCCAAATCTTTCATACCCTCGAATAATTGCTTTTTTACTGAGGGGTCTCGCGGTCTCTTGCCATAAGGATACGCCAAAGCTTTTAGAAAAGGGATGTTCTGCTGCTGCATACTCAGGATATTCATTTCTAAATCTTTCAGAATAATAGCCAAATCCTCCACTTCATAATTAATGTGTTGGTGCGTATGCAAGCCGAAAGTGATTAAATTGGCATCCAATGATTGTAGTACTTCTGTGGACATGATGGGTTTAGCTTTATCTTGATCCCATCTGCTCGCATCGCCTAAGAAGGCAGTTGGAAGAAAAATGGTTGCAGGAATCTGATACGCTTGCAAAATAGGATAAGCAAAATCATGTTGGTCGGTATAACCATCGTCAAAGGTGACGGCTATCGTTTTAGTATAATGAGTGGAATGTACAGATTTGTCCAACAGTTCCGCAAGGGAAATAAAAGCATACCTCGCTTTCTTCAATGAGCTGATTTGCCTTTCAAAATCCACAGGATTTGTAGTCAGTGCATCAGCCACAGGAGAGCTCACAATTGAATGGTATAATAACACTCTTATACCATTTCGCCGATTGAATAGATTGAATAAATCGAACAATTTAAATATTTTTTGTATTGATTTTAAACGATAAATGTAAACTTTTCTGAGATATTCAAGACAGGTAGCGATATAAATTGTTCAAAATATTCTTTGTTTTGCATCCATGAACACCATTATTGAGTATAAGACGTTTGCTCATTAAGTATCAAAATGACTGTTGCAATATTAAAAACTAAGACGCCCCCTCAGTATAAAAGCCATTTTAAAGTAAAAAGTTGGAAAAATAAAATTAAAACTAATGAATAGAAAACTTATTCAAATTGCAGCATTACTTATATTGATGTCATGTAAAACGATTGAAAAAAAACATAATCAAACTGGAATATCTCATGAAAGTGAAAACAATTCAGTGATTTATGGAAACATTGATTCAACTAATAATAAAGCAGGGAAGATTGTTTTTTTAGGAAGGAATAATGAGGTTAAAATTAATGATAAAAACTTTCAAGACAAATCAATTAACAATCAAAAAACATTGATTATTTCAGGTGACAATAATAAGATTGAGTTGAATCTGTTTGACATTAAGGATAATTCCGTAAATAGTCACGATACTACAGCTTTAGTTGGAAATAGCAATCAATTAAATATAAAACAACAAAGAATTATTGATAACTCTATAAGCAGCGATAAAAATAGAATCATATTTGCAAATGGTCGAAATATTGATTTAAGTGATGTAGATTTATTGGATGATTCAAAATTATCAGAATTAGAATATGCGATTATTGTAGAAGATACATTGCAAGTTGAAACCTATTATAAAGCTGAACGCATTTACTTGAATAAAGCCAAGAAAGGTAATCCCAAATCTCAATTTTTACTTGCTAAAATCTATGAGTTTCAAGGCAGATGTACAGAATCAACCAAATTTTTGAAATTAAGTGCAGACCAAAGTTATTTAGATGCTATTATTCATTTGGCAGATTTATATTGCTATGGTTCTTGTAAGAATGAAATAAATAAGATTGAAGCATTAAAATTTTATAAAAAGGCAGCTTTACTCGGCAATGAATACGCCAAAAGTATGGTCACTTGGCTTGAATGACACCCTTTCAGTATAATAGCTTAAAATTCATAAAAAAGTCTTCTTCATAAATATTTTTTTCAACCAATATAATCAGGCAAGCAGCATCCAAGCTACTTGCCTGATTTGTTAATCTCCGAACTTCCATTAAATTAATCCAATTTCAACACTTTTCGAGGCAATAAACCATCTCTTTGAGCCGTATGCCATATAAAAGAGGCGATAATGGTCGCGGCTTGTTTGAGGTCGCTTTCTATGAGTTGATCCCATGTATCCATATTGGAATGGTGGGTGCGGCTCATATAATCAATGGGGTCTTGAATGAATTGGAAGCCCGGAATCCCAGCGGCATCGAAAGATTGATGGTCAGTGCCACCTGTGTTGGAAATGGTGATAGTGGTCGCATCCAAATCTTTAAATGGTTCCAACCAGCTTCTGAAAATAGTCCTCACCCCCTCATTATCTTGCAAATATAC
>JAYTON010000282.1:0-4123 GCA_043747725.1 Saprospiraceae bacterium | reverse complement strand
AGTGGAACGTGACAGCAGGGGTATTAACTCGTCCGAATATCTATATGTCGATGTTTTTTGCTATCATAAATATCAGCAATTGTAATCATAATCCCTGTCTCTTCTACATCGCCGAATAAATCATTGACTGCCGTACCGAAAGTACGCATACTGGCGCTAAGGTTCATATAAGAATTAATCAATGGCGGAATATTCTCTCCTATTTGTCGAACCTTTTGATTGAGCACTCGATAACCATCTTTATAATTTAAGCCTTTAAAGTTCTCTTGAATGGCTTCAATATCATATTGATAAAGTAATGGGTTAATTGGCACTACCAATTTATCAGGGTCAGGAAAATAATAATGCATAAATGCCATAAGCCAATCTCGTGCTTCAATATTGTAGGAAGGATACATCGTTACTTTTCCAAAAAAATATTTTATATCAGGATGCATAATGATAAGCGCACCCAAGCCATCCCAAAGATTATCTAATGAAAACAAACCTTTCCGATTACTCACAGAAGGCTGATAAGCAGGCTGCACCCAAGAGCGACCTAATTCAATGGTGTGCGGAATATACTCTTTTACAAATTTTTCACTAAAATCAAAAAGATGAGCAGTCGAAAGGTTGAGAGATCTATCTGTAAGAAAAGCGTCTCGACAAAGAATATATCTGTAACCGCCAATAATTTCTTTATCTTCTTCATTCCAAACTATAAGCTGCTGATAGGATACTTCGGACGTATCGTTGTCATCTATGTCAATATCATCACCTGTGCCACCGCCCGCACTTCTAAAGCTGACTTCCCTCAACCGTCCGATTTCAAGCATAATATGAGGTGCATTGTGATGATTCACAATGTAGATTTTATTGTCTCCGTAATTTGTTTTACGGATGAATCGCTCTTTAGTCAATTCTGATTCGATTAAGTCTCTACTAATAGGTCCGATGATAGGTTTCATTATTAAAACTTTGCAAAATTATCTTTTTCTAAGTTATAGACATGTTCTTTCAGTTTTTGCGCCCATTCCGCAAGGTTAATATCTTTTGTAAAATGATTGGGCTGAATAGGTTCTCCAAATATAACCTCAATAGTTTGATTTTTTTGATTATACATTTCGTCTGCTAAATAAAGCATTTCAATATTGCCTTGAATGCCTAAACGTTTTCGCCAATTGGCTAAATTGTAAAAGAAGTTAGAATTTTGACCGCCAATATAAGCGGGTATAATGGGTTTGCTGTAACTTATAGCTTTATTAATAAAACTTTTTTGCCATTCTAAATCTCGTATGATGCCATTTTGACGCCTGGAAACTAAACCAGCAGGGAAGAATAAAACGCAATTATCAGAAGCAAATATTTCGTCCATTAAACGAAGATTTTCTTTAGCATTTTTCCCATGTTTATTGACACCAACGAAAAGCTGTCCAAAGTTCTGTAAATTTAACAAAATATCGTTGACAAAAAAACGAATATCTTTACGCCGCTCGCCCACAGCTTTCATCAAGCCGATACCGTCCAAACCACCCAGCGGATGATTGGCAGCAATAATACAACCGCCTGTGAGTGGAATGTTTTCAATTCCTTTAACATTAATGCGAGCACCCATTTCCTTGAAGACAGCTTCTACAAATTCATGGTTTTTTAAATGCCCATTCGTTCGGATGAATATATTAATTTCATCTTCATGAATAATTCGCTTTAAATAATTCAAAATAAAATTAGGCAATAGCTTAGCTATTGTCGAATTCTTACTCACTATAATTTTTTCTACATCTATAAAAGGCGCATTGGTTTCTTCCATATTTTCAAGTTGTCAAAGTCTAATTTTTAATGAAAAGCAAAGATAAAATTTTGAATTGTTGTTTGTCATTTTTCTCAATCCATACAGTTTAAAAAATCATTATTTTTTTAAGCTGTATTTTAATAAACAAGATACCCCTCAGTAACCTAATACTGAGGGGTATCTTGTTTATTAAAACTTTTCTATTTTCCACCGTTACTGTTTCCAGTTTTCTCTTTTTCTTTAACACGCTTCATGCGTTGCATAGGATTTTCACCTCCACTAAAAGGATTATTATTCCCGCGTTTGAAAAGTTCAAAACGGCTCATTTGAGGCTTTGGCGGGAAAAAGTTATTGTTCATATCAACGTCTGCTGTTTCAAGATAAGGGTCAAGTACAACTTGTTTCAATTCTTTAGTTGTCTTGAAAACTTTAGTTGCTTTCCGATTTCCTGTTCTCCAAATTTCAGCCGGTATTTTATGATAGTCGTTTGTTCCGTCAGCATATTGTAATTGTACAATTATTGGTGAAACTAATTCTCCTTTCAATTCAAAAGTGATTTCATAAAAATTGAAACCGCCTTCTAATAAAGCTTTTTCATCTTTACCTAATGTAGCTGTATATTTTTGATATTCTTCTTTATCCAAAACAGTTACTTGGAATTCATCATCATCGCTGTAATAATCACGTATGTTTGGATCCGTTTCATCTTGGGTTTTCTTGATGTCTTTTTCATTTCTAATACTTGTGATACCGCGTTGTTTGTTTTTACTTTCTTCTTTTTTGGCTGTAAATTCTACATCTGGGTTTTTACTATCAACTCTAAACGCTTTTACTTTATCAATTGCAATATCTACATTATCAGTTGTATAAAACCAACCGCGCCAAAACCAATCAAGGTCAACACCCGAAGCATCTTCCATTGTGCGGAAAAAATCGGATGGCATAGGATGCTTGAACATCCAACGATTAGCATAAGTCTTGAATGCATAATCAAATAATTCACGACCCATAACTGTTTCACGTAGAATATTCAGAGCTGCAGTGGGCTTTGCGTAAGCATTGTTACCAAGCTGTTTGACAGACTCTGAATTGGTCATAATCGGTTCCAATTTTGAGAAGTCGCTTTTCATATATTCTACAATTTCAGACGCTGGTCCACGACGAGATCTATAATCCCGCTCCCATTGTTGTTCAGCTAAGTACTGCAAAAATGAATTTAAACCTTCATCCATCCAAGTCCATTGACGCTCATCAGAGTTAACAATCATAGGAAAATAGTTATGACCCACTTCATGAATGATAACCGAAATCATTCCATATTTAGTACGCTCACTATAAGTTCCGTCTTTTTCAGGGCGACCACCATTGAAGCAAATCATTGGATATTCCATACCAATACGATCGGTATGAACTGAAATTGCTACAGGATAAGGGTAAGGAAAAGTATGATGTGAATACCATTTCAAAGTATGGGCAACTGCTTTAGTCGAATATTTTTCCCAAAGCGGATTGCCTTCTTTTGGATAATATGACATCGCTAAAGGCGCTGTGCCGTTGTCTTGCTTGACTGCCATGGCATCCCAAATAAATTTTCGAGAAGAGCAAAAAGCAAAATCGCGTACATTATCCGCCTTGAAAATCCATGTCTTTTTAGCTGTTGCTTTAGCTTTTTCAGCTTCACGCGCTTCTGATTCTGTTACGATTACAACAGGATTATCGTAGGTAGTTTTAGCTTTATTGAAACGCTCGATTTGTGCTGCCGTTAATACTTGTGCAGGATTTTGTAAAGAACCTGTTGCACCTACTATATGGTCAGCGGGTACAGTTAACGCCACTTCATAATTCCCAAAGACCAAAGTGAATTCACCCGTTCCGAGAAACTGTTTGTTCTGCCATCCCGTCACATCACTATATACACACATACGCGGATTCTGCTGTGCGATGCAATATAAGTAATTATTTTCTTCAGGGAAATATTCCCAACCTGAACGCGCATTAGTTTTCATCCGATCGACAATATTGAACATCCATTTTACTTTGAAGACAAACTTCTCGCCTTTTTTGAGAGGCTTAGACATGTCAACACGCATCATAGTTTCTACAATTGTATGAGGCAAATCCTTATCCATTGCATCTTTCACCCAGTCAATTTTAAACCCATAATCCGTTTGCGGGTCAATGACGGCTAATTGCCCTGCTGTCATTTTTTCATCAATCTTATTTTGATTTACTTTTGACGCAATGCCACCTTTTTCAAAATTATTTTGATCAAGTTGTAACCAGAGATAGGTTAAAGCATCTGGCGAGTTATTCGTGTAAGTAATAGTTTCTTCACCAAAAATTTGTTGCTTC
>JAYTON010000281.1:0-2418 GCA_043747725.1 Saprospiraceae bacterium | reverse complement strand
TGATCATAGTATGTTCGTTTTTAGCTACTCAAACATAATATTTTATCAGCCTTTTGCCGCCTCTCTTTTTTATCCCTTCTAAAAGTGTATAGTAATTTATTTGAGCATGTAATTAATTTATGTAAAAAATATGCGAATTATTTAAATTAGTGTCAAAAAATTAATTAAGTTAAATAATGAACAACAAAAGCCATATAATGTAAGTAAAACAAGAAAAACAATTTTTCATTTGTATGAAATCTCAATCTTTATTGTGAGAAATCATGAAATGACCTACATTTGTTGCTTGTTTTTCATAAAATAAAAGAAATGGCTACGCCTGAACAGGGTCAAAAATGGAGCGTTAGTGGGCTCCTCTTAGCGTTGGGTATTGTATTCGGCGACATTGGTACTTCTCCACTGTATGTATTTCAAGCAATTGTAGGCTCTGAAAAAATCAGTAAAATGCTGATTTTGGGCAGTTTGTCTTGTATCTTTTGGACACTCGTCCTTATCACTACTTTCAAATATGTGTATCTCGCCCTCAAAGCTGATAATCGAGGGGAAGGTGGCATTTTCGCCTTGTACGCTCGCGTGCGGCGTTATCGAGCGCGGTGGGCAATTTTTCCAGCATTGATTGGGTGTGCTACCTTAATGTCGGATGGTTTTATTACTCCTGCTATTTCCATTTCGGCAGCGGTAGAGGGTATTCACAGGATTTCGACTAATATTCCAACCGTTCCGATAGTCATTTCTATCATTGTCATATTGTTCATTTCTCAACAATTTAGAGCAGGTTCGTTGGGTGCAGTGTTTGGGCCCATTATGTTTATATGGTTCGCTTTTATTGGTGGATTGGGGTTGTGGCAGATTATGATTAACCCCTCAGTATTGGAGGCAATCAACCCAGTTTATGCCTATGATTTGATTGTAAATTATAAAGGTGAGGTGTCAGGCATGGCAGGCTTTTGGTTGTTGGGCGCAATTTTCCTCTGCACAACTGGCTGCGAAGCCTTGTATTCTGACTTAGGGCGTTGCGGCAAAACCAATATCCGCTTAACATGGTCATTTGTTTTCCCATGTTTGGTCTTGTGTTATTTTGGGCAAGGTGCTTGGATTTTGAACTTCGATGGTAAGCAGTTGCCTGAACAGGTGCAACAAATCGGCACTTTTTACGCCATGATACCTGATAATATCCTCATTCCTGTTATCATATTAGCCATAACAGCTACCATTATTGTTAGTCAAGCGCTCATTACAGGTATTTTTACAATGGTGAATGAAGCCATGAAACTCAAATTGTGGTTCAATATGAAAGTCAGTTATCCCACTCAAATGCGTGGGCAAGTCTATATCCCACTCATTAATTGGATTTTGATGTTCGGATGTATTGCGGTGGTTTTAGTCTTTCGACACTCTTCAGAAATGGAAGCGGCATATGGTTTAGCAATTGTGATTGACATGCTGATGACCTCATCACTGTTACTACATTTTATTCATATGCGAAATCAATCGTTGCGGCGAGCCGTGGTGATAGGCTGTGTATTTGGATTTGTAGAATTGGCATTTTTAGTAGCCAGCATCCAAAAAATACCTAATGGTGGCTGGTTTAGTCTGCTCAATGCTTTATTTATTTTCGGTTGTGTTTTTGTTTTTTATAGCGCTCGTAAAATCAGGGATAAACACACTGGTTTTCAGCCGATAAAAGATTACGTTCCTCTTTTTAAAGATATGATGGAAGATGATACGATTGCAAGAGAATCTACTAATTTGGTATATCTGACGATGTCAAACGATGAATCCATGATTGATTCTAATATCATTTATTCTATTTTTAAGAAACGCCCCAAGCGAGCAGATATTTTTTGGTTTGTGCATGTCGTCATCAGCGATACACCCTATGTTAAAAAATATAAAGTGCATACCATCGTACCCGGCAAAGTATTTTATGTGCGTTTGAAATTCGGCTTTAAAGTAGAGCATAAAGTCAACCTGATGTTTAAAGAAATTGTTAGTAAAATGCAAGCCAATGGGGAAGTGGATGAAAAAAGCCATTACCCCAGCCTTCGTAAATATGAAATACCTGCTGATTTTAAATTCGTTCTACTCAACAGCCGCCTTTCTGTAGATGATGAAATTACGCCTTTCGAGCAATTTGTCGTGAGGGCTTATCGGGTACTCAAAAATGTGAGCCTCCCACCCGCACAAGATTTTGGACTGGATATGGCGAATGTAGAAACTGAAAATGTGCCTATTTATATTGGTAAAGCAAAAAATATAGAAATGAAGCGCGAATACTGAGGGGATGTAGTAGATATTTAGAAATTAGATATTTAGATTTTAAGTAGTTCATTGAAATTAGTTTAGATTAAGAGACGATTTATTAATTTTGCTGCATGAGTCGAGTCAATACACCAGAATTAGATATTAGAGCCAAAT
>JAYTON010000280.1:0-3985 GCA_043747725.1 Saprospiraceae bacterium | reverse complement strand
AGAATTTTCTACCGGCGATTGGCAAATAATCAATAATCAATCAGATGATAATCTACTATTTGGTTTTATAATTGTTGATGGCTCTTTCAATAATACATTAGATGGCAATACGACATCTGGAAATGGTCTTTATGATATTTACTTAACAAAGGCGGGTACTAAATACTCGCCAATTACGACAGCGGCGGTCACTCACGATAATATTGTAAAGGCAAATGCGACGCAAAAAGTCAAAGACTGTGGCGATAGAAATATCGTAACAGGCGTAAAACTGATAGATACGGCTACTGACCCTTGTGATTAAGAAGTTAAGAGCAAGAGGGAGTGTCCTATGGGTTCAAAAAGTGCTTATCACCTTATACGTGATAGGCACTTTTTTTTATATCAGTTCTCATACTAAAAGGGGATATAACACCACAGGTAGCATTCTGATTCATCCTTTGGTGGGATGTTTTACTGAGGGGGTACTTCGTAATTTTGTAATCTCATAAATAAAACCCCGCAATTCAATTCATTAAGGCTCATCAATAAACCTCTATTTTTTCAAAATTTAAATTCATTTCAAATGAAAAAGTTAATCCTTTATTTTTCACTTTTCGGGGCAGTAATTGCCTTCACAAGCTGTCAAAAAGATTTGGTGCAATCACCAAGTCAACATAGCATCGAAACAGCTCAATATTTTGAGCCTTCGCCAGCCTATTTATCTTCGTTCGATAGATTAGTACCACCCTCCGACCTCAGTACAAGAAGCAGTTGCCAATGGACTGAAATTCCTGCTGGCTCTGCTAATGTTTTAGCTAAAGCAGTCACTGATGCGTGTGCAGGGGGTGTTATTTACCTCAAATCGGGTGTGCATACCGAATCACAACCCGTTACAATCAACAAATCCGTGATTCTATTGGGTGAAGCAGGATCAGTACTGAAAGTACAATCGGTTTTAAAACCAGCGGATGCTACCACTGGCAAATATACATTGAGCCCCGCCTTGCATGTACTCAATGCACCCAATACGGCATTTGTAGACTTAGACATTCAAACCATTGCGGGAGATGGCGCAACGGCTATTCTATTTGAAAACTCAGGTCAAAGTGCAGTCATACGCACCAAATTGACCAACTTCCAATTCGGTATTTTCCTTGAAAAATCAGATAGGCTGACTATTATGAACAATACCATCAAGGCATCGGGTGCTTGGAGAACTACTCCGGGCTTGCAAACATCGGGTATAGTGCTTTCGAGTGGCTTAAGTTCTTATATCGCTAATAATGAAATGTTTAATGCACTATGGGGTGCTTTTCTGAGTGATAAGTGGGGAACAGCTATCAACAACTCAACCCATGACAATCGTATTGGTATTCAATGGTGTGGTTTAAGACCTGATTATTTGTTGCCAAGTGGTCAGATTTCAGGTGCGGATGCTTCAGCAACAGGTTGGAAAGGTGCCAATAACGTTGCTTCCAATAATATTTATGCAGGTTATGTGATTATTGCCAGCTCACATTGGAATTTGCTTGATAATAATACAGGCACTGGAAATGGTTCTTATGATATGGATCTTGTAGGTGATACCAATCGAAGTGGCTTCTTTGCCCCTGCTTCTTTCGACAATATCGTGAACGCACCACTCAGTCAACGAATTAAAGATTGTGGCACTGGCAATAAGGTAACTGGTGGTACATTGATTAATATCGCAACTGACCCTTGTAAATAAAAGAGTTTAGCTTTCATATCGTCAGTGAGATTTTGAATCTCGCTGCGATATGAAATTGAGCTTACTCCCCTCAGTAAATATCGGATGTGGGATTTATGATTTCGGCACATTACCGAAATCATAAATTCAACATCCGAAATCTGGCAAACTCCCTAATATTAGGGATATCCAAAGAATAATAAGGTATTTACATTTGTAGAGCAATAGCCGTAGCTTGAATATATATTGATAAAATTGAAAAAAATGGCTTAGAGCAGTTAACATTTTCAGCTTTATAGTATTTACAAGCAGATACATCAAATTACCCAAAAAATTAGAAATCTTCTTGCGCTAAAAAGTTTAAAAGTTTTACACATCATTTGTTAACAATTTAAATTTCTTACCCATGAAAAACAACCTCCTTTCTTTCGTTGCGATTACATTTTTTATCGCGCTAACTTCTATGAGGATGCTGCAACGCCGTGGGCGGAAATTTCATTTACAACATCGGAATGAATAGTGTGCAGTACCCCCTCAGTATTCAACACTTTTTAACCCATATTTATCACCATTTTTAAACAATAAAATAAAACTTCGATGAGAAATTTAACCATTACCCTGCTATTAACAGCTATTAGCCTACTTGCCAACGCCCAATCCTTCAATGAAAAAACTTTCGCTGATATGATGCAACGCTTTGAAAAAGACCCAGTCAAGTATCTCCAAACTGAAACGGTACCTGATTTTGTATTTGTCGGAACAAGCGGTTATGTTTTTGATTTAAAAGGTTCAATGGCACTTTATGAAAATCTCACAACGCTTAGTCACGTAGCGTCTAATGTTAAATTACGGCAATATGGCAACACCGGCATTGCAACAGGTACTATAAAACACAGCTATAAAAATGAGAAAACGGGTGATATTCGTGTTTTAAATGAGCTTTTCACCTACGTTTTTGCTGAACAAAAAGGTAAATGGCAAATGGTTTCGGCACAACATAGTGAAGGAACAACGGACAAAATGCAAGACGAGGCCGCCATCAAAACTGTTATCGAAAAAGAAACTCAAGCTTTCCTTAATCGGGATGCGACTGCTTTGATGAGCTGCCAAGCCAACAAACCCTATTCATTGCTCTTGGTGGGCGAGCATGGTAATGTCCATTATTTCACAAACCCTAAAGCAGATATGGATAAAACCTATACTACTGTTTTTGAACAATTAGGCAAACCGAATGGCGATACCTTCAAAAATACGGATTATGTAATACGCATAAACGGCAATGCAGCGTTCGCGTATTTTAATCAAACAGGATTGAATAATGCCAGAGACCCCGAAGTATCTCATCAGACACGCTATTTAGAACGCATTAATGGGGATTGGAAAATTGTATATATCGGTGGGTTAGGGGTTAAGCAAAAAGATTGATATTCATTTAAAAATTTAATAATGCTTTATGCCTTTGCTTCATTCAAGAGAGGCAAGGGCTTTAGTTTTGGTGGTAAATTAAATAAACAAGATTAAAACAATTAAAGAATATTTACCTTTAAGTTTTAAATCAATTTTTTAAAACTTTAAGATTCAAAATCCAAAATGAAAAAAACGTTTTTTATGCTTGCCTTAACCGCTGCCCTCGCCGGATGCAATTCAAAACCATCCGATAATTCTAATACTGCTACAACGCCGCCACCACCACCGCCCATTGAACCCACTGCTACAGCCATGGGCGATTCAATGTCCAAAGCTGCGGGCGTGATGGTGAAAGCGGATACGATGTGTTTTCAGTACAATTTTAAAAAAGATATGTCCTTGGTGAAACTCATCGTCTCAGGCGATGATGTTAAAGGCGATTATCACTGGCATCCCGATCAAAAAGATGGTGGTCATGGCACTTTCAAAGGTAAAAAAACAGGCAACATGATCAATGCCGATTGGACATACACAATTGAAGGCTCTACACAAATCGAAAGCATTGTTTTCAAAATGGATGGCGATAAACTCATGAAAGGCGAAGGCGAATTGGTAGAGAAAGGCGATAAATTAGTGCCTAAAGATGCGTCTAAACTCAAATTTATAGATGTGTATAAAAAAGTGGATTGTAAAACTATGAAATTGGATTAATCCTAATTGAGCTATATTAATAAAGTTTCCTAACTGTTATTTCAATTTTTACTAAAAAATTATCTTTGAACAAGTCTATTAAGTAGTTCATTGAAATTAGTTTAGATTAAGAGACGATTTATTAATTTTGCTGCATGAGTCGAGTCAATACACCAGAATTAGATATTAGAGCCAAAT
>JAYTON010000279.1:0-2364 GCA_043747725.1 Saprospiraceae bacterium | reverse complement strand
ATTTGGCTCTGAGCGACCATTTCGATTATCATAAAATGCCATCATTATCGAGTGAAGCGCGAACAAAATTAACGAAAATCAAACCTCGCACTATTGGTCAAGCAAGCCGCATTTCGGGGGTATCGCCTTCGGATATTTCGGTTCTGTTGATTCATGCGGGAAGGTAAACGAATAACAAATGACCATCATTCAACTCGCTTGGAAAAATCTCACTGCTCGACCCCTCAGTATGTTACTGACTTTGGTGCTTTTTGCTTTGGGCGTGGGTTTGACTTCGCTTCTTTTATTAGTCAACAAACAGTTGACAGATAAATTTGAAAAAAACTTGGCAGGGGTGGACATTGTGGTAGGGGCTAAGGGAAGCCCATTGCAATTAATCCTGTGCAATATGTACCATGTGGATGTGCCAACGGGCAATATTTCCCTGAAAGCTGCCAAACCATTTTTGAATCCTCGTCATCCTTTGATTAAGCAAGCCATTCCTTTATCATTGGGTGATAGCTACAAGGGTTACCGCATTGTTGGCACGTTGAAAGATTTTACCACCTTATATAAAGGTGAGATTGCCGAAGGAAAACTGTGGGAAAACCCTATGGAAATGGCAATCGGCGCAACAGTTGCTGCAAAAACGGGCTTGAAAATAGGCGATTCTTTTGCGAGCAATCATGGCTTGAGCATTGATGGCGACGAACATGAAGATTCAAAATTTAAAGTCGTTGGTATTTTCAAACCGAGTAATACGGTGCTTGACCAATTGATGCTGACCAATACAGCCAGTATTTGGCAAGTACATGAGCATGAAAAAGCAAGAAAGGAACAGCCCATAGAAGTAGAAAAAAAAGAGTTAGTCCAAGCAGATGAACTGCATAAACACGAAATGGCTTATCCTCAAGAGTCCCACCCCTCAGTTGCTGCTGACAAAACTGATGTTCCAAAAGACGAAAGAACAGCCCTTTTAGAAGCCGACAGCACCAAGCAAATCACATCGCTTTTAATTCAATTTAAAAATAATAAGAATATACAAGCCCTTAATTTTCAACGCAATATGAATGAGAATACGGATATGCAAGCGGCAACTCCTGCTCTTGAACTGAATCGCCTGTTCGAAATGATGGGCGTGGGTGAGAAGGCTTTGAAGTCGTTGGCATTCTTGATTGTTTTTGTTTCGGGACTCAGTATTTTCATCGCCTTATTCAATTCTTTGAAAGAACGGCGTTATGAATTGGCTCTCATGCGCGTGATGGGTGCCGGGCGGACGAAGTTATTTTTACTCATCGTTTTAGAGGGTTTGTTGCTTAGTTTTATTGGATTTATGGTCGGAATTGCTTTGAGTCACAGCGCGATGCAAATATTAGCGCACTACATGAGCGACGCCTATCGCTATTCATTTACGGGGTGGACATGGATGGTTGGAGAGGGATATTTATTAATTGGTGCTTTGGCTATCGGCTTTGCAGCAGCTATCATACCCGCTTTAAATGCTTATCGGACAGATATTTCTCGAACGCTTTCTAAGGCATAAGCATTTGATAATCAATCAGTTGTAAAATTTATGCTGTAACTTTATTGAAAATTAATGACTCACTTTTTTACGCATTTTTTTATCAAATAGATTGGATTTGCCATGCTTAGTGGTGCTTTCCATAGTGTTGGTAAAGCCTTTAGTAGGACAGCCAGATTTCACTTTACAAGAAGGCAAAATGGTGAAAAGGAAGAAAAAAGTGGTTATACCAAGCAAACGAAATGAAGATGTATTTTTTAAAACAGAATGATTCATTTTCAATTTTTTTTATAATAAATTAAAACAAAATTCAAGCCTATTATAAAGGTGTTTAAAAACAGTTAAAAAAAGATTGGTTTTTTATACTTTTGCAAAATTAATTTGAAACCAAGTTTTTTATCAAACGAAAAAAGATATTTCAAAGTGTTAGAAACAATAAAAAAGCCAGACCTTGGCATAGAAAAACTTGAAAAAACCGCTTCACAAGTCCGTCGAGACATAGTGCGCATGGTGTATAATTGTCAATCAGGGCACCCGGGGGGGTCATTGGGTTGTACGGATTTTTTGGTCGCTTTGTATTTTTCAGTCATGAAACGCAAGAAGCGTTTTTACATGGATGGCAAAGACGAAGATATGTTTTTTCTATCAAATGGGCATATTTCGCCTGTTTTTTATAGCGTTTTGTCGCGGGCGGGCTATTTCCCTATATCAGAGTTGAACACTTTCCGCAAACTCAATAGCCGTTTACAAGGGCATCCGGCTACGCATGAAGGCTTGCCGGGCGTGCGGATTGCGTCGGGTTCATTGGGTCAAGGCATATCGGTAGCCAACGGCGTTGCCAAAGCGAAAAAGATAAATGGTGA
>JAYTON010000278.1:0-2351 GCA_043747725.1 Saprospiraceae bacterium | reverse complement strand
AATTCAATTAAGAGATGTGCTTGATGCTCGTCTTTAATGGGAAAAGACGCTTCTCCACAATATCGAATAGCATAATCAATGGCATTGCGTTCCATAAATTCCAAGCAAGAAGGCATGATGCCCGCTTGAAGAATGGCATTCACCGCTTTGCAAGCATCTTCTGCTTCAAAGAAAGGAACAAGCAGCAACAAATTGAAACTCGGATAGGGGAGTAGCTTCAAAACAATCTTCGTAATCACACCCAACGTACCTTCGCTGCCTATAAAAAGATGCGTGAGATTATAACCCGTTGAAAACTTCAAGGTGTTCGCACCTGTCCACAGAATTTCACCGTTGGGCAAAACGATTTCCAAATTCAAAACATAATCCCTCGTCACCCCATATTTGACGCATCTCGGTCCACCTGCATTCGTCGCCACATTGCCGCCGATTGAAGACCAACCACGTCCCGCAGGGTCAGGCGGATAAAAGAGATTTTTCTCTTTTAAAACATTTTGTAGATGTTCCGTAATGACTCCCGGCTCGACAGTGACTTGAAAATTTCGTTCGTCAATGTCTATAATTTTATCGAAATGCGCCATACTCAATGCCACGCCGCCATGTACAGGCAATGCTCCACCCGACAAACCAGAAAGCCCGCCTTGAACGGTAACAGGAATATTATGCTGAAAACAAATCGCCATGACTTGAGCGACCCCCTCAGTATCAAGCGGTTTTACAACCACTTCAGGCAGAAAATAACAGTTTTTTGTTTGGTCGCGCGCATGTTTTTCTAAAGTTTCAGTATCCAAGAATACATTGTCATTGCCAACGGCATTTTGGAGTTGGGCGATAAATTCGGGATGAATGGTTTGGAAAGGCATTTTAATATTGAGAATTTGAATAAACAAGTTACGAACTTTTATAAAAGAAATTTGAACTTAAAACTGAAGATTTAAATTTAAAAATATATCATCATTAGTCTGAGTTTATGGTGGGATAATGGGTCGTTGCTAAATTACAAATCAGAAATTTTGCAACATAATTTCTCTCAAAAAACGGATAATTATATCGGCGTTGGAAAAGAAGGACTTATACCCAGTGCCATTCCGCACGTGATGGAAGTGGATGGTTATACGACTGATAAATTTAAAAAAACGGAGTTTGGCTAACAGAGTATATTGTTATGAAAAATTTGAGTATTTCTTTGAAATCATAACTCATTGATTTTTAATATATTAAGGTTATGCACACCCCTCAGTATTTATAGCTATTTTGGAAACTATCTAAAGATTTCGTTGAGTAAACCTGCCAGCCGTACGCCGCCTTTCAGCAATTGACTATTAAGTGTTGCAACGTGGTCATAATTGTAGCGAAAGCCTAATTTTTGGTCTGGTTGCGTAATGCCACTATAAAGCATATCTGCTAATTGATAAGATTCAAATAACCATTCTGACATTAATTGTTTTTGCCACGCCTTCCTTTGTTGCTTATCAGTATGATTGATACTCGTTGCAAATTCAGTATAACTCAATTTTTGGCTCTCAATCAACTTGTCATCCCATACCGCATGTAAGTTGGTTGGTTCATTGAACCACAACACTTTTATTTTATTACCACCTTGATCCTCTGCACGACTGACATGCATGGGCTGGTGAATATCACCGACGATATGAATGAGCAAACGAAGGTACATTTGCTTTTTATCAAGCGGAAGCTGTTTGTCTTTTAATTCAGTTATCAAAAAATTAAGTCTCGTAAAGGCATCAGTGATAGTATCCTTCTGCAAGTATGCTTCAAATTCACTATAATTCATGCCTGATTTAAGGTTGATATAATGCCAACTACTCAAGTAATTCATGGTGGAATCTGATTTGACAAAATCCGCCCAATTACTTGAAATGGCTATTGATTCGGTGCCGAGTATTTTGCGGATATTTTTCTTGGCTTTGCAAGTCAGATAGGAAGAAGCGATTTCACCTACAACTCGATGACCCGTGGCACCCCACTTCAATGACTTGAACGAAAAGTATGTATCAGGTAAATTATCATTTTCATTAAATGAATATATAATTTTGTTGGTTTGTACAACATTTAAAGAATTCACAAAAAAACCTTCGCTGTCATTGCTAATATTGTTTTCATCAATATTATGCGTTACCAAAGAAAAAGGTAAGAATAAAAGGAGCATTCGTTTCATAAAAAAGGTTTTGTCTTCAACTGAAGAATTTGTTAATAAATAAATTATTTTATTTAAAATGTTTTTACATGTTCGGATGTCTTTAAAAACGGTTGCGAATTTACTATAAATTTCTACAATGTAATTAATCCGTTTAATTACAGAGCAAAACCTTGACTGTCAATGATTTATA
>JAYTON010000277.1:0-2620 GCA_043747725.1 Saprospiraceae bacterium | reverse complement strand
TAAACTGAGGGGCTTTGCCGTTTTTAGCGAGCGATAAAACACCGCCAGTAGCCGTAATTTTTATCCAATCAGCTCCATCTTTATAGCGTTGGCGTACCGCTCGACGGGCTTCTTCGGGGCTATTCACCACGCCATCATCCACATTGTCAGGGAACGTTACGTCAGGGCGCCAACCATTAGTAGGGTCGCCGTGACCACCTGTTGTAGCAATCGTTTTGCCCGATGTAAATATGCGTGGACCAACGACTAAACCTTTATTGATAGCATTTCTCAATGAAATATTGACGCCCGAACCACCCATATCTCGCACCGTCGTGAACCCCGCCATGAGTGTTGTCATGGCATGTTTTTGAGCTTCATAAGCAATATCTGCACTTGACATACTCATGCGTTTTTGGATTTGGTCACGGCTGGTTTCATTTTCAATATGCACATGCAAATCAATTAATCCCGGCAATACGGTTTTTGATTTGAGGTCAATCATTTCGTCATTTGACTGAGGGGGTATGTAGCCGTTTTGAACAGCAGTAATTTTATTTTTTTCAACCACAACTGTCACTTGCGTACGAGCGCCATTGCTCACGCCATCAATCAGCGTACCACAATAAATGAGTTTGCGTTGAGCAAAAGCATTGAAAATCAATAAATTAGCGAATAAAAATAAGGAGAGTTTTTTCATTGAACGCATTGTTTTAGATGAAATTAAAAATTGAGTGAAAATATAAAACTTCTTTCATCTTAATTGTTTTTTTTAAAAGAGTAAAATGTATTTTAGCGAAAAAAATATGGAACATATAGAATTACTCATTTTATTTTTCACCATTGCTGCGGTTTATGCTTCGGCAGGCTTCGGCGGCGGGTCGAGCTATTTGGCTGTGATGGCATTGTTTGGTATCAGCATGGTAACTATGAAACCGACGGCTTTGATGTGTAATTTGGTCGTGGTGATAGGAGGAACATATATATTTTGGAAAAATGGTTTCTTCAATTTTAAAAAAATCATACCCCTTAGTATAGCGAGTGTTCCGATGGCATTTATAGGCGGTTTAATAAAATTGGATGAAAAAACTTTCTTCGTTTTGTTAGGCATTAGCCTTGTCATAGCGGCTTTATTGATGTTTTTTCAAAAGAATAATCAAAAAGAAACGGTTGAAATTTCTAAAACACCCTCCGTTTTATCAAGCGGCATAGGTGCTGCCATTGGTTTTTTATCGGGTATGGTAGGCATTGGCGGCGGCATTTTTTTAAGCCCTATTTTAAATCTTTTGAAATGGGATACGCCTAAAAATATAGCCGCCACTGCGAGTTTTTTTATCCTCATCAATTCTATTGCTGGTTTGGCAGGGCAATTATTTCAGAATAAATTCGCTATTGATTGGGGATTTGCCTTGCCGCTCATGGCAGCCGTTTTATTGGGCGGGCAGTTGGGTAGCCGCGTAAGTGCCTTGAAATTCAATCAGTTATACGTTCGGCAAGCCACGGCGGCACTGGTTTTTTATGCAGGAATCAATATTTTATGGACGCACTTATAAATACGCAATGACAATAAAAATTTTAACATTCGGCATCGCCCGCGATATTATCGGCAGCAGCAATTTTGAAGTGTCCATGACTGAGGGGTCAACGGTGGTTGATTTAAAGAAATATTTGCTCGAACGCTTCCCCCGTTTCGCTAATCTTTCATCGCTTATGATAGCCGTAAACGCTGAATATGGTATAGAAGATACCATTTTGAATGAACGAGATGAAATTGCTTTGATACCGCCTGTAGCAGGAGGCTAATTTTAGTTGTGAGTTGTCAATTTAGGAGTTGCTTCACAATTAGTAGATTATCTTGTGATATTTTTTTTAAATAAGGACTAATTTACTTTCATAAATGATTGATATTCAATTGCTTTCCACCCCCCTCAGTATTGCGGCTTGTGAAGAGGCTGTTTTAACACCTGATGCAGGGGGCAGTGTGGTTTTCATCGGTACTGTTCGCAATAAAACGCAAGCAAAAACGGTCACGCGTCTTGAATTTGAAGCCTACGAGCCGATGGCGATTTCTGAAATGCGTAAAATAGCAGAACAAGCCATTGAAAAATTTGCTGTTTTGAATATCGCCATTCATCACCATATCGGCGTTTTAGATATTGGTGAAATCCCCGTTATCATCGCCGTGAGTGCAGCCCATCGAGGTGCTGCTTTTGATGCTTGTGAATACTGCATCGATACGCTCAAACACACGGTGCCGATTTGGAAAAAAGAAGTTTTTGAGGACGGTGAAGTGTGGGTAGCGGCACACCCTTGATGGTCTTGATTTAAGAATTATTCTTTGATTCTTTTAGCGTCCATTAGGGAGTATTTTATACTTTTACTCTTTAACTATTTCCTAAAACATTAAACAATGTTGGCGATTTTAAAGAAAATCGTATTTCTGTGTTTTTTAAATAAAAATAGGAGAGCCTCTTAAAAGATTGTTACGTTATAGAATAAATATGAAGAAGACATTTTTAATTTTCCTGTTTTTCACGATTTCGATGAAGCTTTTCAGCCAACTTATTGAAACTGATGTACTTGTTATTGGTGGCGGAACAAGCGGCATAGCGGCAGGCATACAGTCTGCTCGACTTGGTGC
>JAYTON010000276.1:0-5664 GCA_043747725.1 Saprospiraceae bacterium | reverse complement strand
TTATCTTCTACCTCCGCACAAGAGATTTTCCAAGCCGCTTTTTTCCTCAAAGGCGTCATTGAAAATATATCGCTTGGCATTAATTGCAAGAGGGATTGCACGGCATAAAACATGCCTTGACCCGTATTCGCTCTGATATTGATTTGATTAGGCGTCACACTGAGACGATACCCCTCAGTACCCAAAGCAGAATCATCCGTTTTGAGGAAAAAAATGACATTATCGTTGGTTTTAGTATTATTCAAGTCATTCACTTGGAGAATAGTACCGTCAATTTTCAATTTATCGGTCAAAGCTTTTGCAGCGGTGCGGGCTTCTGCATTCTCCACATAAATCACCGTTTTATTGGTCAAATTAAAATTACCCGCTGCGGCAACCGCCTTCAAAGGTTTGGGCACAATACTCAATTGAGCGGAGACATTCAAAAGCCCTGCGAACAGAACACCGCCAATAATCAAAATCGTTTTATTCATAGAAATGTTTTTTTATTAAATGAGGATAAAAGATGCCAATCCTAAAGGAAACCTAAATTTATAAAAGGTCTTTGAATTTTTGGTTTTTATTGGGGTTGATTATCTAATAAGCGTTACATTACCTGAAATTTTTTTTGTTTTACCATCTGAAAATATCACTTCAATAATGTAAACATAAACATCAGGTGCCAAATTTTTTCCCTTAAAATGACCGTCCCAACCTTCTGTTTTAATATTGGATGGAAAATTTAATTTTTGAAAAAGCAATTCTCCCCATCTGTCAAAGATTAACATGCTACTTATTTGGCTAACGCAATCAGGATATGCGAATGGATAAAAAGTATCATTCACGTCGTCATTGTTTGGAGAAAAAACATTTGGAATATACACTGCGTCAGAACAGCCACCACCAAGCACTAAAAATTGAATGCTATCCAATGTACTACAATTGCTAACGGAATCAGTTAATTGTACAACATATTTAACGGGTGCAGTTGGTTTTACAAGTGGGTTGCTGCAAGTTGAGCAACTTAAAAATGTGGAAGGAGTCCATTTCCATCGAAGATTTTGACCCGAATAAGTCGGCATTAATCGTAAACTATCATGAAAATTGATAGATTGATTTTGTCCTAATTCTAAACCTATTTCTTTTACAATTAAATTAGTCAAAATGATGCTATCACAGCCATTGAATGATTGTAAAGTATCTCTGTATTGACCATTTTGACTATAAAATTTTGTTCCAACTTGCACTCTTTGCCCTTGACAAACAGTTAAATCCTGTGTTTTACTGAGGGAGGGCAAAACATTAATATTCACAACACTGATTGAATCACAATTAATTCGGCGAATGGTATCACTAAATGTTCCAGATATTGTATAAGTTTTACCACCGAAATTTATTGATTTTCCATTACAAAGAGTAAAACTATTAGAGGAACGGGTAATATTTGAAACAGTTAAATTTGTTATGAGAATGCTATCGCAACCAGTTAGTGTCTTGAAGGTATCTCTAAAAATACCTGTTTGACTATATGATTTATTACCGACTGTAAAAACTTGTCCATTGCAAATAGAAGCTGTTTGAGATTTTGAGGTAGGCGGTGAAATTGTCAAATTTGTTATAACTATGCTATCGCATGTGCCGACTCTTTTTAATGTATCTCTATAAATGCCTGTTTGTCCATAACTTTTGTTGTTAATTTGAAAAACTTGCCCATTGCAAATAGAAACATTTTGAGATTTTGTAACTGTCGTATTAACTGTTAAAATAGTAGTGACAGTGCTGTCGCAACCTAAGAATGATTTTAAAACATCTTTATAAGTGCCACTTTGAGTATAATTGCTGTTACCGACTGTAAAAATTTGTCCGTTACAAATCGTAGCGTTTTGAGTTGTTTGAGTAGGAGGAGAAACTTGTAGTTCTATGTCATCAAAAGTAAAATCATTACCAGTTGCTTCTTCACGATTATTACGTAATGATAAATCAGCCGTTGTTGCAGAACCTGAATTCCAACAGAAATTGAAGCGTTCCCACTGTCTCAAACTGACTGCTGATACTTGTGGAGCGATTTTAACACCATTGATGCTGGGCTCAATTTGAGCAACATTGCTATCATACATATTGGCTAAATAGAATGAAAAAACATAGTTTGTATTTGGTTGAACTCGAACAGGTATAGTTGTTCCCCAAACTTCACCGACTGTTGAACCAGTTCTTGCAGTACCATGAAATAAGAAATATCCTGCACCAGTTGGCGAAACATCATCAGTTATAGTAGTTGGGAAGGCTTGTGGAAGGCAAGCTGCTGCGGCATTGAGCGTAGTTGTTACAATATAATGATTGGCGTGTGGGCAATTGAGCAAATAATAAGGCGTACAGTCAAAAACAGTTGCATCTCCTTTTTCAAAATCTTCGTAGAATACAGTTTGACCTAAAGCGATATTTGAGAAGATAAGCATTAAAAGTAGTGATTGAATGAAAGGTTTCATCCTTTAATATTTTGTTAGATTTAAGTGATTTTTAGATTTTTCATTTAATTAGGAAAACAAAGCCATTGGTTTTCATCATAATTTTCAAAACGATAATTAAATTGATGTAAAAAATTAAGTAAATCAAAAACGGTGTAATCAAACCGTTTGCACCAATTTTCATTACATTCCATAATAATTGTAGGGCGATGTGTCTTTAACATGTCTATTGCACCTTTAAAACAAAGCATTTCTGCGCCTTCTATATCAATTTTAATAAAATCAACTTTCAAAATTTTGTTTTCTTTTAAATAATTATCCAGCATTTTAAGAGGTACAGATTCCCCTGAAGTTTGATTTTTATCTATAAAATTCATGGCATCATTCTCTACGTCTCCTAAAAATATAGACCCCTCAGTATCGCCGAGTGCCAATTGTTCAGTTATGACATTTGAGCAATTATTAAGCTTTAAATTCTCATTCAAGGCATCAAAAGTGGGGCGAGAAGGCTCAAAAGAAATTACTTTTCCATTTTCACCAACCAATCGAGAACCTAACAAAGAGAACATTCCAATATTTGCTCCTATATCAAGCACTGTGTAATTGGGTTTTATAAGCTCTGCAAAACGCTCTAATGTCTTGGTTTCAAAGGCTTGATTAGTGCCTACGACATGTTGTTCAGAAAATAAAACTTTACCGATAAAACCATAATGTTTTATTGTAAACCATTGATTTTCAATAATTTGAATACGATGCGTAGAGCCACCAAGCGACCATCGAAACTTTTTCCATTCACGAACGATACTTTGAAAATAAACTTTGGTATGATAAGCTATCGCTGACATATTTTTTAATTTTAAGTTAAACAGTAGGTTTAATATTTTCTAATTTTGAATAAATACTGAGGGGGGTAAATTTCAAGGAATTTTCTAAGGCTTTTACTTGTAAAATTGCCAATTCGTTGCGATTATTAAATAAATGTTTTAAGATTTCTAAAACATCATCATAATTTTTGAAAGTCAAAACAGAGGATTTTAGATGCGAATCACAAGGATATTCAGCAGGTAAAATACCAGGTTTTGCTGCTTTTATCATCGTGAAAATAATGCCTGTCTCTTTGGTTTTGCCATAAATACTATTGGCTCCTTGCTGCAAGTGCATATTGCCTAAAATTATATCAGCATTCGAAAGGTTGCTATCAAATTCTTCCATCGATATAAATGACTCATAAACATGGATTTGATGTCCTTTTAAAATATAGGTTTCTGCTTTTTCCTTTATCGCTTGTCCATTTTCAGCTTTATTAATGCCGCCTAAAAAGTCCCATTCGATATTGTTTTTTAAAAAACTGTTTGATGAGGAATCAAGCAGTTTAAAAATTGCTTGATAATCGCGGCGTGCTTCTGAAAGAAATCCAGGAATGCAGACTCTAAGCCTTTGATTAGTTGATGTTTCGTGATTTATTCTATCATCAAAAACAGAAAATGGAATAATTGCTACATGCTCTGCACCGACATATTGGGCTAATTCATTGCCCATCGCTTGTGTCATTGTTACGAAACGACCTTTGGATTTGATGACTTTTGAAATGATACGTTGATTGATTAAAGTATAATAAAAATACACTTTAAGCCTATAAGTGAAGTCTTTAATTGATGTCAATTTAAAAAATATGTTCTTAATTTTATCAATTAAACTTTGTTGAAACCAAAAATCAATATTGTGAACGACGTAGTAGATTGGGCATCGAAATTCTGTTTTATCAAACGCTTGCATCATTAAATAAGGCTCATGGGCATACGCTTCAAGCGTGACGACAATAATTTTATCAAAACTTTGGATGCGTTGAAAAAATGCATCATACCCCTCAGTATTTTGCTTAATTATTAAGCTAACTTGTTGATGATTATCTCTTGAATCGCCTTTAACAAGGTGTTGCAAATACTGCTGCCCTTTTTCATTGGTAAAAATAACTACTTCGTTTTCAGGAACAGCCGTAAAAACTTGGGTGATGCTTTCTACATACGGATAATGACCGTGGGGAGCGATTTCGAGGATGGCTGTTTTCATGAAAATAAATTATAAAAAGGCACGATTGACGTAAATGGCATCCCAATCCATGAGTTTATATTTATCTCTAAAGCCAGGATAGATATTGGACAATTCAAAATTATTATGTCTTAAAAATGCGTCAATTTCATAATAAGTCGGCGCATTTTTAAATTCTTGATGGTTATTTATTTCAATCACAATGACTTTTGTATCGGGCAATATAGTAGTAGCACCTTTCAAAACTTCGAGTTCAAAACCTTGCACATCTAATTTTAATACGTCTATAATTGTATCTTTTGGTACTTCTGAATCCAACGTTGTTATTTGAATTTCCTCTATATTTTTAATTTTTAAGGCGATTTTGTAGGTATTATCACTTATTTCATCTGAATTGACTTCAAGCAAAGTTGAAGCTGTTACTCTATGACCGACATTTATAGTTGAAGTACCTATAATATTACCGACTGCTTTATTAATGATATGCCAATTAGAAGTTCTATCAATTGAGTTTTCAATAGTTAAAAAATTAGATTTAATTGGTTCGAAGACGAAAACTTTATGATTAGGGAAATGCTTAGAAAATATTTTAGCGGTCGTTGCTTGCCCACCACCTACATCCAAGATTATTGGATCAGTTTCAGACGGGATTTTTTTTAAACTTTTGGCTGTTAATATGGCACATTCAATGTGGTCATAAGCAAAAGCGAAGGCAGATTCAGCTTGTATTTCGTTTTTTAAAGGACCACTAACTAAGTAATAAATATTGTGGCGACTAAGTTTGAGAAACCAAGCTACTAAGTTCAGAATCGGTTTGACTATAAAAGAGAGTATTTTCATATAAAAATTAGATGGCTTGACAATGATAATCCCGTTTTTCTTAAAACGCCGCAAATATAATTTAATAATTTCTAATTTAATGCAAAAGAGAGCACCCCCCTCAGTATTTCGGATTTATAATGTCGGATTTTGGTATGCCGAAATCCGACATCATAAATCCGACTTCAATGCCCCCCTCAGTATTTATCGGGATTTAAACTTTTCAAACGATAATTCGTAAAGTTTTATGACTTTTGCATTTTTATGATAAGTTTTGAAGGCGATTGGAAAGAAATATTACGGCATGATGTATAGAAAGTTTAAACTCAACAGATGTGGGAATAATCAAGCG
>JAYTON010000275.1:0-1749 GCA_043747725.1 Saprospiraceae bacterium | reverse complement strand
AACCATTACAATTCTCTTTTTATATCTTAACTTATTTATTATCAATACTTTATCAGCTCAACAGTTTTATCATTATGAAGATTTTTTTAATGATTCGACTTTTATTTTGAAAAATAATATCAAGGTTGTCAATATCCGCATTCCTGAATTGTACGGTGATTCTAGTAAGCAGTATTATCCGTATCAAAAATTGTGTTTCAACCCTTACGGCAAATTGGCGTGGTATGAGTATGATTTTTTTGAAGGTGCTGCGCGGCGCAAATATTATAATTGGTATTTTTATGATGAAAGTGCCCGCCGTTCTAAATCTCG
Source organism: Saprospiraceae bacterium (assembly GCA_043747725.1). GTDB lineage: Bacteria > Bacteroidota > Bacteroidia > Chitinophagales > Saprospiraceae > JAAFJT01. Next base: position 1,437 of record JAYTON010000275.1, on the reverse strand, counting down.
AATTTTTCAAAGATGCGATGGGCGCGATTCTTTGCGCGAAGAGTCACTTTATATGTATGACCCCAAAGGTCGGTTATATCACGAAGAGCATTATCAAATCTTTATATTTGCTTACCGCGAGTGGTCATTTGATTACGAATGGCAAGGCGATAGCTTGAAAATAAAGATAGATAATTTTGAAAATAAAGATACTGCAAGGTTGGATACTGAGGGGAGGGAAGTTGAGTTTGTCTATAACAGCATGCGTTATCAAGTAGATTATAATAAAAAGGGTAAAAAAGAACGAGCAAGATATTTTTGGCAAAATGATAAAATCTTGGATGAATACAAGGTGGATGAAGTACATTATATTTATGATAAGAAAGATAAATTAATTCGCCTTGAAACTGACAGCCAAATTATTACATTTGAATATGATGACGCTGGTTTGCCAATCAGCAGTGCTGCGAAAAATAAATCCTCAGGTGAAAAAATGGGACCCCGTATTTACTATGATTATGAAATGAGAGAGGAATCCTTTGTAAAACGAAATTAAGAAAAGATTGTGGAATCAATTTTCCAAAAAAAAATAGGCAGCGGGATTAACCGCCTGCCTATTTTTAATGTCAAAAAAAAGTGGAGCTGGGGAGCATCGAACTCCCGTCCGGACAAAGCACCACAGAGCTTTCTACATGCTTAGTCGTCAATTTAAGTTTTCGAGCCACAGGGAGGTTGGACGACCCACCCGAACTGTAACCTTAGCCCTTATTTCATTACTCAAAGCGGGCTATTTGAGAACTAGCTTGAGCAGGTTGATACGTGGTGCGGCTGAGTCAAGCCGTCAGCGATACCCCGAAGGGTATTAGCACGTCACGCAAAGGCGTCCTAATTCCTAGAATTAAGCAGCCATGGCATACTGAGTATTGCCAACTAAGGATTTAAACTACATTTTAACGTGATGTAAGCTCATAGCACGGCATGCTTACTAAGCAGTTACACTTTCCCGTCGATTCCAGTCAGCCCCATTAATTATTAGAAAGAACATTTATTGGCGCAAAGGTAACTAATTTATCATTTAAAAAGTTCGCACATTGCAATATCAAAAAAATAAGTTATCCAAACTATCCCTCCCAGGTATAAATACCTTTATTTTACGCCGTATTTAAAAAAAAAGTTTATTTTTACGCGATTTTAAAAATATAAATTTAGAATAATTCTTCACTTGCTTCAAAAATGCAAAATTTTATTTCAAACTTTATATTACTCGAAAAATAAAGTTTGAATTTGAAAGAAAAATTACACAAAAAACAGAATTTTATACTAATTGTACTGGTTATAATAATTTTAGATTTGTATGATTTTTCTTAGTACATGACAAAAAAGGCTTTTCCGCCAAGTTACCTATATTGTGGGTTCTGACATCCTTAATATATGGCAACAAAAGCGAAAAAGCTGGCT
>JAYTON010000274.1:0-2756 GCA_043747725.1 Saprospiraceae bacterium | reverse complement strand
TGACCTCACTTTTGATTGGAAAGTCGGCAAAGCGGGCAACAGCGGCGTGTTATATATGGTGCAAGAAGGTGACACTTCAATCAGTCGCACATGGCATACGGGCATCGAATATCAATTGATTGATGATAAAGGATGGGTGGGTGAATTGCATGCTTCTCAAAAATCTGCTGCTGCGTATGATTTATATGACCCCAAAGTATTAGCCGCTAATGACGCTGGCACATGGAACACAGGCAGAATTTTGAATAATAAAGGGCATATCCAACACTTTCTAAATGGTCAATTGATTGTAGATTTTATGTGGAATTCGCCTGATTTTAAGGCGCGATTGGCTAAAAGTAAATTCAAAGAATTCCCATTTGCTCAAAAAGCCAAAGGGCATATTGCTGTGCAAGATCATGGTCAAGAAGTGGCGCTTAAAAATATTAAAATCAAAGAACTCTAAACATGGGTAATAAGTAATGAGTAATAGGTAATTTTTACAATTGCTTATTACTCATCACCCATTGCTCATTACCTATGATTTTATGGCAATTTTAACCACCGTTATAGGCATTTTACTGCTGGTATTGCTGATTTCCTATTTCAGAATACATACCTTTTTGGCATTTTTAATTGTGTCGCTTGGCATCGGACTGCTGTTAGGGATGAAGCCCGAGGCATTGATGAAAGCCATTCAAAACGGTATTGGTAGTACTTTGGGTTCTATCGTCGGCATCATTGCTTTGGGGGCTATGCTGGGAAAATTAATAGCGGTGAGTGGGGCAGCGCAGCAAATATCGTTCAAAATGGTCAATTGGGTGGGTGTCAAACATATCCGATGGGCATTTATGATTACGGGATTTATCGTTGGTCTGCCTTTGTTTTATTCAGTCGGTTTTATGCTCATTGTGCCTTTGGCGATAACGGTAGCGCATCGGTACAACTTGTCGGCGGTGTATGTCGGCTTGCCTTTATTGGCTTCGTTGTCTGTGACGCAAGGCTATTTGCCACCCCATCCTGCGCCCTTATTTTTAGTAAAACAGTTGAATGCGGATATGGGGTTGACCCTATTTTATGGTATTATTATATCCGTTCCGGCTATTTTAATATCGGGTGCGCTGTATGGTTCAACGGTTAAAAACTATACGAGTCCGCCCAATTTATCATTTGTAGCGCCTACATTGCCACCCGAAGATTTGCCCTCGACCCCCCTCAGTATTTTGACCGTTTTATTGCCTATTTTATTGATTGGCATCAGTGCTATTGCAACGCCATATTTGGCAGACGATAGTTTTATCAAAGACTTTTGCTTATTTATTGGTGATGCCAACGTGAGTTTATTAATAGCTGTTTTATTCGCCTCCTTTGCATTGGGTATTTTCAAAGGCAAAAGCCATCAAGAGATTACCTTACATTTTACCGATGCTGTTAAAGATGTGGCTTCTCTTTTTTTAATATTTGGGGGTGCGGGTGCTTTGAAACAAATACTGACGGATGGTGGCGTTTCACAAACCATCGCCAATTATTTGCAGCATTCTCATCTGAATCCTTACGTTTTGGGGTGGGGTATTGCAGCTATTATCCGTGTTTGTGTAGGCTCTTCCACTGTTTCTGGGATTACAACGGCGGGTTTTATTGCCCCGATGATGGCTACGATGTCAGTTAATGCAAATTTGATGGTACTGAGCATTGGAGCCGGCAGCATGATGTTTTCACACGTCAATGATACAGGTTTTTGGCTTTTCAGAGAGTATTTTCAATTGTCCATAAAAGATACTATCAAAACGTGGTCAGTCATGGATACGCTTGTTTCAGTGACGGGCTTGTTGGGAGTATTGGCATTGGCTTGGTTTGTTTAAAAAAATTCTTAAATTGCACTTAAAAATAATGAAAAGATTGATGAAAACGTACACTTTCCTTTTTCTTAGCCTATTCAATATCACATTAGCGCGCTCGCAAAGTACGCCCGTTCGAATGGGTATTGTGGGCATGACGCACGACCACGTGTGGCAGATTTTGAGAAACCCGAAGCATGAGGGTATGCTCTTAGTCGGTTTTGCAGAGCCTGATAAAAAATTGGCTTTGCGCTATTTAAAAGAAGCCAATTTGCCTGATAGTTTGTGGTTTTCGAGCCTTGAATTGATGATAGAAAAAACAAAACCTGAAGCGGTTTGTGATTTTAGAAGCACTATTGAGCATCTTGAAACGGTTGAAAAATGTGCATCTAAAAAAATTCATGTGATGGTGGAAAAACCATTGGCTGTTAACCTCGAACAGGCTAAAAAAATGGCAGCACTTGCCAACAAATACGGCATCCATCTCATCACGAATTATGAAACAACTTGGTACGCCAGCCATCATCAAGCCTTCGAAATGATTCACACACAAGGGAGTTTGGGCGACATCCGAAAGGTGGTGATTCATGACGGGCATCGAGGACCCAAAGAAATTGGTTGTTCAGAAACTTTTTTAAGCTGGCTCACGGATCCTATCAAAAATGGGGGAGGGGCTATCATGGATTTTGGTTGCTATGGCGCGGATATTATGACTTGGCTGATGCTCGGACAACGACCTATTTCAGTCACCGCTATTGCTCAAACCAACAAACCGAGCGTCTATCCAAAAGTAGATGATGAAGCAACTATAATTGTCCAATATCCCAAAGCACAAGGTATTTTTCAAGCATCTTGGAACTGGCCATTTGATAGAAAAGATACGGAAATCTACGGTCAGAAAGGCTATATTTTTGCTGATAAAACCAATGAAATGCGGGT
>JAYTON010000273.1:0-2175 GCA_043747725.1 Saprospiraceae bacterium | reverse complement strand
AATATGATACAAAGAATTCAGACAATTTACTTGTTAATAGCCACCATCGTATTGGGGCTTATGTTTGTCCCCCTTAGTATCGGAACGGCTACGCCCACTTCCGAAGGCATTTTTGCAGATGGTATATTCAATCTCTACGACAATAAAGGGTTGATGGCTTTAGATTTTCTCCCGATGGCTGATTATCTGATTGCCATATTTCTTTTTTCCAACAGAAAATTACAGATGATTTTGACGAGTATCGGTAGCTTATTGTCTTCTGCATTTGCGGGCGTATGTGCTTATGTGGTGACAGCAAGTTCGGCACAAATAGCATTGGGTGCAGCTATGCCTTTGTTAGCTTTACTCTGCGGCTACTTAGCGTTTCGCAACATCAAAAAAGATGAAAAAATCGTGCGGTCTGCTGATAGATTGAGATAAAACAAAAAGCTTTAAAAATAGAAGCTGCACATTTTCAAAAGGAAATATGCAGCTTTTTTATTGTATAAATTCATTGTATAAAATATTGATTGTCAATTATTTAACCAATTCCTTAATCCAATATCTCAAATTTAGTATAAGGCACTAAAGCTTTCGGAATACGTACCCCCTCAGTCGTTTGATGGTTTTCAAGGATAGAAGCGATGATGCGCGGCAACGCCAAAGCCGAACCGTTGAGGGTGTGGGCGAACTGCATTTTACTGTTGGCATCTTTGTAACGACACTTCATCCGATTGGCTTGATAGGTCTCAAAATTAGATACTGAACTGACCTCGAGCCATCGTTTTTGAGCAGCTGACCAGGCTTCAAAATCGAAAGTCATAGCCGATGCATGACTCATATCGCCGCCACAAAGCCGCAAGATGCGATAAGGCAATTCCAGTTTAGCCATCAACCCTTTGATATGTTCAACCATATCGAGGAAGACGTCGTAGCTTTTTTCAGGATGGGCGAATTGCACAATTTCTACTTTATCGAACTGATGCACCCGATTCAAGCCGCGCACGTGAGCGCCATAACTGCCTGCTTCCCTACGAAAACATTGCGTGTAGCCGCAATATTTTATAGGAAAATCTTTTTCAGCGAGAATAACATCGCGTAAAATATTGGTTATCGGCACTTCCGCCGTCGGGATTAAGTATAAATCATCTTTTTCAACGTAATACATTTGCGCTTCTTTATCTGGCAAACTGCCCGTGCCACGAGCCGATGCTTCATTGACAACGAGAGGCGGTATGATTTCTTCATAACCCGCAGCATGGGCTTCATCGAGGAAAAATTGAATCAATGCGCGCACCAATTTTGCTCCTTTACCTCTGAAAACAGGAAAGCCTGCACCCGCAATTTTGACACCCAATTCGAGGTCGAAAATGCCATATTTCTGAGCCAATTCCCAATGTGGAAGTGCTGAATCGGGCAATTGTGGCAATGCTGACATCCAATATTGCCAAGCGGTATCGCCTTGCAAGTCTTTAACAAGTTTATTGGTCGTAATATCAGCTTTGTTTTCGCCTGAAATAGCAATCGTGACTTCATTATCATCTGCTGATTTGCCAAACGGAACGGCTTCGTTGGGTATATTAGGCAGAGTGAGCAAGAGATTTTCCAATTGCACTTCAGCTTCAGCTTTTTTATCTTCGAGCAACTTGGACTTTTCTTTCAGCTCAGTTACTTGCGCTTTCATTGCCTCCCCCTCCTGCCGTTGACCCGATTTCATCAAATCCCCAATTTTTTTTGAGAGTTGATTGCCCTCAGCAAGAAGGCTATCGAGTTCAGTTTGAGACGCACGGCGCGTATCGTCGATAGAGAGTACTTGGCTGATGACATCTTGAATATCCTCATCACTCCAGTTGCGTTTTTTAAGACCCATTATAACACGGTCTTTTTGGTCGCGGAAAAAATTAAGTTGAAGCATAATTATTTGTTATTAAAATGAAAATATTATTTTTTTTGCAAAAATAATATTTGCGGAATAAAAATAAAGTTTATCTTTGCCAAAACTAATAGAGACAAACGAAAAGCGACTAAATTTATAACACCTCGATTTTATAACATTTCCTCGAACAGATACGTTTAAACTCGTCGGATTGTTGTAGCTCCCGTTCCTACTGAAAATATAAACCATTTACCTGTTAAAGTATTCATTAATACACAATCGTTCTAATAGTTTGATAATCACGCACTTACACCATTCAT
>JAYTON010000272.1:0-7836 GCA_043747725.1 Saprospiraceae bacterium | reverse complement strand
ATCATTGGTTGCCGACGACAGATTTGCCAATTGTTTGCGATATGTCTTCCGATTTTTTAAGTCGTCCGATTGATGTGGCTCGGTATGGGATTATCTACGCAGGTGCTCAAAAAAACCTTGGACCAGCAGGTGTTACAGTGGTGATTGTGAAAAAAGATTTGTTGGGAAAAGTGCAGCGTCAGATTCCTGCCATGCTGGATTATCGCACTTTTATCAAGGAAAAATCCATGTATAATACGCCGCCTGTTTTCGCTATTTATGTCTGCATGCTCACTTTGCGTTGGATAAAAAAGATGGGTGGTTTGGCAGCGATGGAAAAGCACAATAAGAAAAAAGCGAATATTTTGTATAAAGAAATCGACTCTAATCCCCTTTTCAAAGGCAATGTTGAAAAGAGAGATCGTTCGATGATGAATGTTTGTTTTACCATGTATAATCGCGATTTAGAGCCTGTTTTTGCTCAATTTGCTAAGGAAAATGGTGTTTCAGGTATTGAAGGACATCGGTCAGTGGGTGGTTTTAGAGCTTCTATTTACAATGCTATGCCGCTTAAAAGTGTAAAATTTTTAGCAGATTTGATGAAAGAATTTGCTGAAAAACACGCATAGAAAATGATGAATGATGAGTTATGAATGATAAGTTTTCAAGTTAGTATTTGAAAAATTTATTGCAAAGAATTTATTTTAAACTTATAATTTAAATCCATGAGCATGTCTTACAAGGGCGGCTCGTGGATTTTTTTTATAATGTTAATATGGTTCGCATGAAATGTTAATCTAATCTAAACGTTAACATCAAATTGTTAATTTAAAATAAAAAACGTCAAATTTGACGTTAGTTTTAGCAATAATCTGTAAATTTACTTAATGTGTAAAAGAGAAAATAACTACCTGCCCACCTTGAATTATTGATAATGTGTAGAATTTTTAGGAAAACCGTTTTAAATTGCATACCATTTTTCAAAATCTCGATAAAATAAGACATTTTGAAGACCAAACTTATTTCAAAAACCAACACTATGTTGAAATTTTCCCCACTTGTTATATTATATTTTTTTAATCTACACACCCTTGTAGCACAAAGCACGGCTTGGACGGGTTATGTGACTTATTTTAATAATCAAAATATTTATTCGCAAGAAGCTAACCAACCCATTTGTAGTTTTGCCAAAAATGGTGAATTACGCATTTCGCAAACTTCCACCAATCAGAGTTTATATTGGACAAATTTTGAATATAGAGCGCCTATTTGCTTGTCTGATAATTTTAGTTATGAAGTGAAATTTAAAAACAATAGTGCCATCAACGGTTTTAGTGCCTACGATGTGGCAATGGGTTTGAATACGCTGAGTGGTTCTACAGGCTGTACGCTTATGGGCGACCCGATTGGTCAGCAATGGACAAATATTGTGGTAGCCGGTCAAGCTTTAGTCACTGATAAACCATATTTGGTGGTAGATATGAGCAATTGGGCAATTATACAATTGAAATTTCAAAATAATGTTATCACTTATTCATATAATGGAACGCCTTTTTTTACCGCACCTTATAGTGGTAATATTTGCAATTTAGATGGTTTAGACTTCCGTTTTAAAGGCTCAGGTTCGATAGATTGGATTAGACTGACGGATAATGATGACAAATCGACGGTATATTTCGAGGATTTTCAAAGTTGTAGCAACATGAGTAAGCCCGTTGATTGTACTCCCTCAGTAAATTTGGCTGCCAACAGCCCTTGCGAAGGCGATACGTTGAAACTTTCGACAACAAATCGTGCCACCGCGTACGAGTGGACTGGACCCAATGGGTTTCGTTCGACGAAGCAAAATCCAGCCATTCCAAAAACCGAACGCTCGTCCGGTGGCACTTATTCCCTTATGGCTCGCATCAATGCCTGCCAAAATATAACAAAAAATATTGATGTTAAAATAAATGCTTTGCCGCTTGTCAATCTCGGTAATGATACGGCTATTTGCAATGGTCAATCCTTCCTACTCAACGCGCAAAATGTTGGCAGCACTTATCGATGGCAAGATGGTTCATCCAACCGGAACCTCAATGTCTTGAACAGTGGTACTTATGCCGTTACAGTCATCAGTACTGAGGGGTGTCATGCGGCTGATACAGTAAAAGTGGTCGTGGCAAACGCACCTATTGTGCCGGGTATTTCTATCAGGAAACCAAGTTGTTATGGCAAGTGCGATGGTGAAGTGGCAGCCAATGCGAGAGGTGGATTTGGTGCACCTTTTACATATAAATGGTCAGGTGGGCGGACGACACCAAACGTCATCGCGCGATGCGTAGGCGATATTAATCTGACCGTAACAGACTCAAAAGGCTGTAAAATTACCACTATTGCTTCTGTTGGGCAGCCCTCAAAGGTAGAAGCAGTAGTTCAACCCGATACCATTTATCATGGTTATGCAGTCCGTTGCCCCAAGTCGGAAGATGGACAAGCGACTATAAAACCCTCGGGTGGGGTGGGCAATTATTCAGTCGTTTGGAAGACCGAACCTTTGCAAACTGGTCGAACTGCTATTAATTTGAAAGCAGATACCATTTATAAAGTCTATGTTTTTGATAAAAACGGTTGTGTGGATTCTACAACTATTTCGCTAACAGCACCGCCTATTTTAAATGCTGATTTTACCATTAAAAATGTCACTTGTTTTGGTGAGAAAAATGGCTCTGTCAAGTTGGATTCAATTAAAGGTGGCGTTGCGCCATATTCTTTTATTTTTAATGAAAAAAAATACACTATAGATAGCATTCGGGAGTATAAAAATCTCAAAAGTGGTGACTATGTCTTTGAATTAAATGATAACAACGGTTGCTCAGTAGAGAAAAAACTAAATTTAATAGAACCGCCCAAGCTGAAAATTATTTCTACGAATGATACTTTGATTCATTTTGGTGATGATATTATGCTTCATGCGGGTGTAGCAGCCCCCTCAGTATTAGGCAGTGTCGTATGGAAACCTTTGCGTGATTCGCTTTCAATCGGTTGCATTGAATGTCGGCTTACCTTATCAAGCCCTCGCGTCACTTCCAGATACAAATTGACCGTTAAAGATACTTTCGGCTGTGTTGCCTCTAAAGAAATATTGGTGAGGGTAGATAAATTGCGGCGCATTTTCGCACCCACTGCATTTTCTCCAAATGAAGATGGACAAAATGACGAGTTTAGGATATACGCAGGGCGTGGCACAAGGCGTATTTTGAATTTCAATGTTTACAATCGGTGGGGAGCATTAATTTACCAAGCACACGATTTTTTACCCAACGATGAATCCAAAGCATGGAATGGGCTTTTCAACGGCAATCAACTTTCTACCGATACCTATATTTGGTTCGCTGAAATAGAATTTGAAGATGGGGAAAGGGAGGTGTTTAAGGGCGATGTGGCATTGATAAAATAATTTTTACAGATATTTTTTTTCTTACACATAGGGCATATAGGACACATAGTTTTTTCTATGTGTCCTATATGCCCTATGTGTAAGAAAAAATAATGTGTCAAAGATCGATTTCCAACAAAACTGGGCAATGATCTGAATGAACAATATCAGTTAATTGACGGCAATCAATAATTTTATCTTTTAAATTATCTGTAACTGATTGATAATCAATGCGCCAGCCTTTGTTTTGAGCGCGTGAATTAAAACGAGTTGACCACCATGAATACTCCTGCATGGTTGGATTTTTGCATCTAAAAGCATCTGTCATACCGCTTGAAAACCAATTGGTCATCCATTCGCGCTCTTCGGGCAAGAAGCCACTCATCTTAACATTACCTTTTGGATTGTGAATATCCAACTCTGAATGCGCGATATTATAATCGCCAACGATGATGAGTTTAGGGCGTTCTTTTTTTAAATTACATACCCATTCATTAAAATCTTTCAAAAAAGACATTTTCACGCCGTGCCTTTCCTCGCCGCTTGTACCTGATGGAAAATAACAATTAAGCAGTGTCCAATCGCCAAAATCTGTTCGCAATACTCGACCTTCTCTATCATAATGCTGCATATCCACGCCATGAACCACTCGCGTAGGCTCTACTTTTGAAAAAGTAGCCACACCGCTATACCCTTTTTTTTCTGCTGAATGCCAGTAATGATGATAGCCCAATTTGTCGAACCCCTCAGTATTGACTTGTTCTTGCACCGCTTTTATTTCTTGAATACACACGATGTCAAAATTGCCTTTTTCAACAAAATCTAACAAGCCTTTATTGATCGCTGAGCGGATACCGTTGGTGTTGTAGCTTAATATTTTCATAAATTGTTACTTATCCTCATGAACAAAAATGGTTTTTCCTTGCTGAACAAACAGCCAATTTTTCTCTAAACGCATAGGTTCAGTGCCTTTGATACCTTCGGGCAATTTCATCAAAGTCGTTTTCAAAGTTTGCAATTGAAAACTATATAATTTACCACTTTGATTATAAAGCAATTGATTATCAACTACTTGAAAATAGCTAATATTTTTAATGTTGAGTGTTTTAGTGAATTTTCCAAATCTATCGAACACATAAATGCCTTTATCGGGAATGTTGACGTAGAGAGCATTATTTCTAAAAATCATCTGCGTTGGGTTGCTGCCGATGAAGGGTACGACACTACTTTGTGCCTGTTGAGCGCGGGTGTTACCTGTTAGAGTCATGAGCTTGTTAGTGCCAGCGTCATAAATCCAAATTTTACCATCGTCTGCCATCGCGACTGCTCCTACGCGCACGATGCCCAAATCCAATAAATTGAACGAGCCAAGTGAATTGAGTTCTCTATCAAGCAGTTGAACCGTTTGAAAATCGGGATAATAGACCAGTAATTTAAACGGATTCATAGCATCCAACTGACCCAATTTGCCCATTTTCAAATTGGCATATCGGGCTTCAAACGAACCGTCTTCACCATATTTTAAAATCTCACTTTTGGAGGTGATGATATAGACATTATGCAAATTATCCGACACAAAAAAACGACAATCGAGCGCATCATTTTTCTTGTAGAGCTTCCAATTTTGAGCCGATACTGAGGGGGTGAATGCTATGAGTAACAAGCAATAGGCAATGGGTAATATGGCTCTTTTAATGATTTTTATAAATTGTAACATCTTGATTTTCAAAAGTTTGTAAGTAAATATTTGTTCCATCGAAAACAGCATAGGTATTTTGAAATAACCAATCGCCGAGGTTGATATAACGACTTTTTCCGTTTTTTAGCATCCAATCTATCGGTAAATGGCGATGCCCGAATATGAAATAATCGACATCAACGGTCTCAATTTTCTTATTGGTATAAACGACTAACCACTCTTTATTTTCACCCAGAAATTGCTTTTCTACTGAGGGGTCTTGAGCATCGCGGCTTTTGCCTGAAAAAAAATTCATGAGCCACAGACCAAAGTTTGGATGAAGCCGAGCAAAAAGCCACTGACAGGTTTTATTAGCAAATATTTTTTTAATCATTTTATAGCCATAATCACCTGGACCTAAGCCATCGCCATGACCGATAAAAAACGTTTTACCATGAATCTCGCGCACAATGGGCTGTCTATAAATAGGAATATCCAACTCATCTTCAAAATAGCGAAACATCCACATATCGTGGTTGCCAGTAAAAAAATAAATAGGAATATTTTTGTCCCGAACTTCTGCCAATTTGCCCAAAATTCGACTGAAACCCTTGGGAATTACTGATTTATACTCAAACCAATAATCGAATACGTCGCCTACTAAATAAATTGCCTCAGCATCTTGACTGACCATATCCAGCCAACGACAAATCTGTCGCTCACGATCAAGACTACTCAAACGAGCATTAATCCCGAGATGAAAATCAGAAGCAAAATAAGTTTTTTTCATCATCCTAATTCCTAATTTCCAATTCCTAATTATTTCAATTCTCTCTCTCTAAACTTATATCCTTTGATTTCCCTACACTAATGGGTACGGTTTCCATCTCTACATTGGCAATCTCGAGCCCGAAATCTTCTTGTGTGGAAAGGCTCAATTTTTTTAATATGCGATAAACCCGCACAACAAACTGGTTGAAAGGCGAAATCTCTTCATCCGCTGATACACGACTATTGAGGAGTATAAATTTGAAATCTGCCCCGAAATTATGTTTACGAAGGCTTGGGTGGTGGCTCAATTCATCTACTTCGCCCGATGCTTGCATATCGGCGACTATTTTTGAAAACATTTTGTTGACTTTATGCTCGACCTTAAAGCCGAATCTTAATTTGATGAAAAATACTTTACCCGGCACCAATGTATGGACTCTATATTTTTTCATAAAAGGATCATCACTAATTTCGACGTGCACAAACCAATAAATATCTGCTTTTTTAGGTCGTTTTCTAAAAATCGAATAAACAATATTGGCATCTATTTGGCGTTGATCGCCTGCCATTGCCATATAAACGAGGTTAGTCGCTTCTTTAGGGATGGTGTCATCGTGCATGAGGTCTTTCAATGCAGGTAAATATGGTTCAAAATCTAAAAAACTGAGGTGCTGTTTACGCAATAGTTTTGCTTTATACCACATAAAAATGCAGAAAAACAGAAATGCTCCTAACATAACACTGAACCAACCACCATGAGTAAATTTACTTAAATTTGAAATCATAAAAGCCATTTCTACTATTATCAAAACTACACCTACTGATACGATATAAGCCCAATTGAAACGCTTCATGTGCATATAATGTAACAACAACGAGGTGGTCATGAGCATATTAAAAACAATTGCCAAACCATAAGCGGCTTCCATTTTGCCCGATTCCCTGAAAATAAGAACGACGGCGATACAGCCAATCATCAAGAACCAATTGATGCCCGGAATATATATTTGCCCCATCAACTGAGTGGGGTAATTGACTTTCATATTGGGCCAAAGTTTTAATTTCATCGCTTCATTTACAAGCGTAAAGCAGCCTGAAATCAATGCTTGACTCGCAATCACCGCTGCCGAACTCGCTATAACGATACCGATTGGTAAAAAATCTTTATCCATCATGGCATAAAAAACGCTTGTACCTTCAAACGTTTTACCACCATATTGCGACATTAATAGAGCACCTTGACCTAAGTAATTGATAATCAAGCAAATAAATACAAAAATCCAACTAATACGAATATTTTGTTTGCCGCAATGACCTAAGTCGCTGTACATTGCTTCGCCACCTGTTGTGCAGAGAAAGACTGCCCCCAAAAGCCAAAAGCCATGTAAATGAGTTAACTCGCCTGTGTAATTTGTCACTAAATGGATAGCATACATGGGGTTCAAAGCCTTCAATACTGAGGGGTATTGCACAATGTGATGAATGCCCAAATATGCCAACATCCCAAACCAGATGATCATGATAGGACCAAAGGCTTTGCCGACGAAATTAGTCCCAAATTGTTGAATAATGAACAAAACTACCAATATGGATATGACAATTGGTACAGTATGCAAATTTTCTAAACCCGGAATACTTTGAAGCCCTTCAATCGCTGATGCAACAGAAATAGGCGGTGTGATAAAACCATCAGCTATCAATGATGCACAACCTATTATTGCCGGATAAATAATCCATTTGGATTTGTACCGACGCACCAATGCATAGAGAGCAAAAATACCGCCTTCGCCTCGATTATCCGCATTAAGTGTAAGATATACGTATTTGAAAGTGGTCAATATCATCAACGTCCAAAATACACATGACACACCACCATAAACCAATTCCTCCGTGATGCGTTCCGGACCATGATCGGAAGAAGCAACGATGGATTTCATAACATAAAGTGGGGACGTGCCTATATCGCCGTAAATAATGCCGAGAGTAATGA
>JAYTON010000271.1:0-24466 GCA_043747725.1 Saprospiraceae bacterium | reverse complement strand
TTGCAAGAGCCTAAACAGCTCAGTAATTTCTGTAAATATTCATGCTCGCGCTTGCAAAATTCATCTACTTCATAATATATTTCGTCCAGCATAGCTCTTGATTTTTGTTGTTAGTTTCGCAAAACTAAGTTACAATTATCTTTTGCTATGCTTTTATTTTTTTTCAATCTCCGAACTCACGTTAAATTAAATCTTATTTCTTACCTTTCCATTACGACTTATTATTAAGAATATTAAAATATACTTAACAAGCCTTATAAAACCACAGGAAGTCTTGCTATTAAACTTATTTTAAATATCAATGCCAGTAAACGTCTTATTGAACAATATTTTTACCCTTTTTTACATTGAAATAATATGATTCTTTGGTAAATTCAATAGTTTTGAAGCATTGGTATGCAATAAAAGGTTAATAGCGAGAATTGCTTATAAAACCATATAATAACATGTTTTTAACCAATATTTAAACAATGGAATTTCAAAAGAAAACTACCCGCTACTCATTTATCTGTTGGTGTTTGCTGTTGCTGATGTCCTGCAATGAAAAAACACCCACTACAAAAGCCTTAGTTCAAATAGACAATCAACCGCCTATAAGCCGCTTGCCGCAAGATGCGGTTGGTGAGACCGTTCGTAAATGTATAGAAAATTTTGGTGGTTGGGATGCTTGGGCGGCAAAAAAAACGGTGGCTTACACCAAAATCTCACAGTCCTACGATTCGACTGGAAAGCTACTAAAAGAACGGGTAGAGCTTCACCAATATCAACTCAACCCTCAATTCAGAGCCCGCATTTCTTGGCAGGATTCATCCAATAATTATGTCCTTATAAACAATGGGCAACAGGCTTGGAAATTCAAGAACGGTGTTGAAATGACTGCTGAAAATGATAGAAAACAAGCGTACAATTCAACTTTTGGATCGCACTACGTTTTGTGTATGCCTTTCAAACTCACCGACCCCCGTACAGTGCTGACGGATGAAGGGTTGGTGACATTGGCTAATGGGAAAGCCTTGAAATGCATAAAAACGACCTATTTGAAAGGCGCGGGTAGTGCAGGAGGCATGCACACATGGTGGTATTTATTCGACCCGAAAAGCAGTAATCTGACAGCTAACTTTTTAAACTCTGGCGATAGTTTTAGTTTTACTGACTACGTAGAATTTATGGTCGTGGACGGGATAAAATTATCCAAAGTACGCAAAGGTTACGCCATGAATGCCAAAAGAGACGTGCGACATCTGACCTCTATATATACTAATAAAGATTTTGTTTTCGATAAACCATTGGCAGATTCCCTTTTTGAACCGCTCAAAAATAATTGAAAAAACAAATCAGTATGAATCAACAGAAATTTCTTTCCAGCCTATTTTTGACAGTACTTTTGCACTTGAGTGTTGCTTCACTCGGTCAAAACAAAATAAATGGCACTATAACAGATGCCAACGGTACCCCACTTGAAGGGGTAACACTTCAATTAAAAGGCACTTCAACAGTTACAATTGCCGATGCAACAGGCAAGTATGTTTTGAGTAGTGAACAGAAATTTCCGTGGACAATCGTCATCAGTCATGTGAGTTATGTGGGCAAAGAGTTTACCGTTTCAAAAGAAGGGATTCAAGATTTTAGTCTAACAGATTTAGTTTCCTTAAGTAGTGTCACCGTTGTAGGGTCAAGAGGAAAACCGCGAACTGATGTGAGCCGACCTGTGCCTGTAGATGTACTTTCCTCGAAAGAATTGCAAAGTACCAATCAGATTGAATTGGGACAGCAATTGCAGTTTTCCTCGCCTTCTTATAACTCTAGCAAATATGGCATTAATGGGTCATTAGTGTATGCTGATTATGCAACACTGAGGGGTCTCGGACCCGACCAGATTCTTGTTTTGGTTAATGGCAAACGCCGACACCAGTTTTCTGCTGCCCATATTGGGTTTTCTATTTCAAGGGGTATGGTGGTGACGGATATGAACACCATTCCTTTCCTCGCCACAGAACGGGCTGAAATTTTGCGAGATGGGGCTGCCTCACAATATGGCTCTGATGCGATTGCGGGTATTGTGAATGTGAAATTGCGCGAAACAGTGAATCAAGGGACTTTCAGAACTCAAATTGGGACAACCCAAGAGGGCGATGGTACGAATTATCTGGCTGCCTTGAACTATGGTTTTAAATTGGGCAAAGAAAAAAGCTTTCTGAATTTTACGCTCCATTATCAACACCTTGGCGAAACCAATCGCTCCGACTACTATACGGGCAGGATATATTCTGCTACAAAAAGGATAGATGATAGTATCCGTGCCGTCAGAAAGTTTTATCCTGCCACTGATTCTTTCAGAGTGGGTATTTTTGGTGCGAGCGAAGTGAAATCACCACAGGTTTTTATAAATCTAGGCTATCCGATAAATGATAAATGGGCATTATACAGCTTTGGCGGTTATTCTTTTAAAAAAGCAAAGGGCTATGGGTTTTTCAGAAATGCCATTCCTACTGATGCCAATTCTAATCCCGGTATTTACCCGGATGGCTATGTCCCTATATTTCCTGCCGAAGACCAAGACTATTCTGCCGTTGTGGGGCTGACTCGAACCGTTTTGAATGGTTGGAATATGGATTTCAGTACAGGTTATGGAAAAAATGCGGTGGATAGATTTGCCAGTCATACGACTAATACATCTTTGGGCAGTGTTTCTCCTACTGAATTTTTTGTCGGAACCAGTGCTTTTGGTCAAAGTACAACAGAAGCCAATTTATCGAGGAATTATCCAGATTTATGGAATATGAAGGCATTGAATTTTGCATTTGGCGGTCAATTTCGCGTGGATAATTATCAATTACTGAGGGGTGATGTCAATTCTTACACAGTGGGGCCTTTTGCCACTTCACAAGGTAAAACACCAGGTCCTAATGGCATTGGTGCTGTTTCCCCACTCGATGAAGCCAATGAAACCCGTTCTAATGCGGGCATTTATACCGATGTCGAGGCAGATATTACGGATAAGTTTTTAGTCGCAGGAGCTTTGCGTTTTGAAAATTACAGCGATTTTGGCAGCAATTTATCGGGTAAAATTGCGTCAAGATTCAATTTTACAAAAAATATTGCCTTGCGTGGCTCTATCAACAAAGGTTTTCGTGCACCCAGTTTGCAACAGACTTTTTTGAGTTCTACCGCAACATTGGTGCAGGCGGGGCAAATTCGTTACTCAAAACAATTCCGCAGTAATGACTTACTGCTTGATACACTTGGTATTCAAAATCCTAAACCTGAAATAGCATGGAATTATAATCTTGGATTAACCGCAAAACTTGGAGAGAAGTTTTTATTGACCGCTGATGCTTATTTGATAAATATCACCGATAAAATCGTTATTTCTGAGGCTTTGACGGTGAATAATATCACTGTTTTAAGAACAAAATTGGCAGGCACAGGGATTCAACAAATATCGTTTTTTACGAATCATATTAGTACAAAAACGAGGGGTATAGATTTAGTGAGTTCGTATAAAATATGGGTAGGCGATAAAGGTGCGCTAAATCTCAGTTTAGGAGCGACTTTTAATGAAACAAAAGTAAAAGAAATAAAGAAAACGCCTGATGAACTGCAAACGGGAACAACGGCTAAAATTGCCATTATTGACACCATTAATATTGCTTTAATTGAAACCGCACAGCCGCGACAAAAGATTGTTTTTTCAACGACTTATGACATCGGCAGGCTTAACGTTGTAGGTAGAGCGACTTATTTTGGTAAAGTTGCGGCTTGGGAAAAGCCATCGGCTGCCCCTCATATCAGACAGGAATTTGGTGCGAAGACTTTGATAGATATTTCACTGGCTTATGGTATTACTGAAAAACTTAAAGTAACCATTGGATCAAATAATATCACAAATCAATATCCCGACAAGGTTTTGCCAACCCTATCTGCTTATGCAAGCGGACAAACACCGTATAACCGCAATGTGAATCAGTTTGGTTTTGCAGGGGCGTTTTATTATGCAAATTTGACTTTTAATTTTTAGGAAAAAAGGAAGAAATACTGAGGGGTAACACCATATAAAAGTATCATTAACTGCCAATTAAATGTGAGCTGATTCGGCATTTGCAAAAGGATAATAAGCTACATAAGCTCCTTCTAACGAAACCATAGGCGCGCCTAATGGCATTGAGGGGATTCAACTTTTCCCAAATTAGCTGAACTCATGCAGTGTCTTTTTACCTAAATATATCACCTGTCTTTTTCTAAGACACCCCCTCAGTATTTTTGATAGAATACCTCAGTTTAAGGATAATTCATTGGCTAATCGAGTCAATGCGCTCACAACATCATTTTCTTTGGAATAGTCAATAAATGAATTGCCATGCAAATCGGCTTCCGTCACTTTATCTTCAAAAGGGATAATCAGATGAAGCTCCAAATTCATTTTAGTACAAAACTGTCGAATCGCTTTTTCATCTTCCTGGTTTTTAACTTTATTGGCAATAATCCAGAATTTTTGTATATCGAGTCCTTTAGCAAGGTCGGCAAATCGGGCAACGGCTTCGAGCGAGCGATAATAAGGCTCTACTATGCCGAGCATAACATCTACGTGTTGTGAAGTACCTCTTTTCATGTGTTCCAAAGAAGCCTCCATATCCACAATTGTAATATGATCGTTAGATTCTTCCAAAGCAGAGTGGATTAATGCGCGTACACAGGCGTGAGAACCACACATACAGCCACTATTTGCTACTTCTGGTTTTCCGACCATCAAAAGCGTGACATTATCGGGAGCCTGTTGTGAATATTCGTCTAAGACCTCTTGCAAAGGAAATTTTACTATTATTTTTGTTTTGCCCTCCCCGTCGTCCACCCGTTCCAAGATGTCGGTGCTGAGGGCTTTGGGTTGCAGTGCATCTGGTTTTAAACCCAAGACTGTGGACAAATTGGGATTAGGGTCGGCATCAATAGCTAATACTTTTTTACCTTGTTGAGCAAAAATTCTGCTCAATGTGCCACTGATAGTCGTTTTACCAACGCCTCCTTTACCAACGATTGCTATTTTCATTTAAAAAATTTTATAGTATGTACAGTTATTCCATAGTAATTTCGTCTAATTCTCCCATCTGTTTCAAAAAAATCAGTGTTCGAGAAGCTTCTTCTTCATCTACCACAGTCATTGCTACACCAACATGTACTAAAACATAATCGCCCACAACCGCCTCTGGGACTAAATGCAAGTTAACTGTTTTATGAATGCCTGAAAATGTCACTTTGCCCATTCGCATTTCATCTTTGCCTTCATTCAGAATATGAGTTACTCTACCAGGAATTGCTAAACACATAGTGGTTTATTTAATGGTTTTTAAAATTATATTTAAGCCTACAAATTTAAATGTATAATGCAGGGGCAATCATCATCTCAAATTCTGTTTTCCCTTTGGGCGCAAAGCAAGGTTCTATCTGTTGCCAAATCATTTTCTTAAAACCCATTTCAAAATCTTCTTCCTCGTCCAAGATTCTTTTTTGACTCATCCAAAAAGCACCGATAAACCATATCATTTTGCTCACATCAGCATACTGCCCTGTTCTTTTAGGCGGTAAAAATAGTTCTCTTTCCACACTCTTTTCTAACCAATATGTCAAATTACGGATAAACTCCTCAACTTGGGCATTATGCTCTCCATAAATATCGGAATAAAACCGTTTAATATCTACGACATCTAAAAAGTAAAAAGAATAAGTGTCTAAAAATTTATAATGATGAGAGAGTTGATTATCAAAATCTATAAAATGCTGCAAATATTTCCACCTTCTGGAAGCACTGGCAAACTCTGTATCAATAACACTAACGATGGTCTTCACAATTTTTTTCTTGTCATGAAAATGATAGGCAAGATTCCCAATACTGATCCCCACTTCATCAGCAATTTGTTGGAGACGTACATTCTGGATACCCTGTTGATTAAACAATCTAACAGCTACTTCAAGGATTTTGGCTTTGGTTGACATTTCACTCATAGATGTAAAAGTATGTTTTTTTGACTAAAAATACTGAGGAGGTATTAAGATAGCAAGAAAAAAATTAGAAAATGTTTTCTAATTAATATCAGAACATATTTTGGCATAACGAACATCATCTGCTATATTTGTTCGTGAAAATTATTTTTCACACAATTTTTAATGCATAATTAACAAAATGGGTTATCAAAGTTCAAATACTTTACTACCAAATGCCATTCAAGAAGTCCATGCTTTTTGGATAGCGGGCGGCAGTTGCGATGGTTGTTCTATTGCAACCGTTGGGGCAACTTCTCCTTCTGCCGAAAGTTTGATGCTGGGTAATATACCGGGTGTGCCAAAGGTTATCCTGCATCATCCTGTATTGGCTGTGGTGGCGGGTGAAAAATTTATGCGCCCATTTCATCTCGCCGCACAAGGCAAACTGAATGCGCCTTATGTTGTGATTTGCGAAGGCTCAATAATGGATGAAAGTATTGCAGGAAGTACAGGCGGTTATTGGTCGGGTTTAGGCGTTGAAGATGATGAAAATGGCGACCCACAACCCATTCCATCAGCCGAATGGGTAACACGTTTGGCAAAAGGAGCAGCCGCTGTCATTGCTGTTGGCACTTGTGCTACTTGGGGAGGGATTCCAGCCGCCGCAGGTAATCCGACAAATGCCTCTGGCGTAATGGATTTTCTCGGTGCTGATTATCGTAGTTCTTTGGGGCTACCCGTTGTCAATATTCCAGGATGTGCGCCACAAGGAGATAATATTACTGAAACCATTGTGGCTGTTTTGTTGTTTTTGCATGGCATCGGACCTTTACCTGAATTTGATGAATTGGGCAGACCCGCATGGTTGTTCAATGAAACCGTGCATCGTGGCTGCACGAGGGCTGGATATTATGAAGAAGGCGTATTTGCTGAAAATTATGGCGACAAGGAATGCCTTGTAGAAATAGGTTGTTGGGGTCCGGTGGTACAATGTAATATCAATCAAAGAGGGGCTATAAATCATGTGGGCGGTTGTATGAACGTGGGTGCGCCTTGTATCGGTTGCACCATGCCGGGTTTCCCTGATTCATTTGCGCCATTTTATGAAAAACCGCCTGGTACTATTGTCTCTTCTAATTTGTCGCGCACAACAGGTCTTTTGATTCGCAATTTGCGAGGCATTTCACAAAATTTTCAGAATAAAGCACCGCAGTGGCACGGTAAAAAAGTGCCTTCAGGCTGGGGTCATGTCGAAGAATTGAGTCCGTTTGAAAAAGTAACCCACTTTTTCTATGAAAAACTCCAATTTGCTAATTCACCCAAACCAGGGACAGGAACTAAAAGATTGACGAAAGTAGAGTAAATTTATCTGAATTAGGATGTGTCAGATTTCAAAGATTTTAAGGACGGAGACCCCTCAGTATCGCAGTATTTTGATGATTAGTACATATAATTCAACTTAAAAATAATAGATTTTACTTATGAATGACAATGCTTTATATGAGTCTTGGTACTTTTGGTTGATAGTGGCTACTGTCCTAATAATTGCTGCTGCTACTCTTTTGCTTTTGGTCAATGCGGCTGCCAAAAGAATTTTGCGTTTGGCGAGTGCAGCATTGGGGCTTGTAGTAGAAATCAAACAGAATACGAGTAGCATCTGGGGGCTTCAAACAACCAATGAAGTGGCAGGGAATATTTTACAAGGCTCAAGCGATATTAAAAACCATTTGACGCTGGTGGCTGAAGCGTTGCATGAATTAGATTCTAAAAAATAAAACAATATGGACTATTCAAATGAAGCGATAATGACGGTATGGGGCGGCTCTTTGGCTATCGGTGTCGTGGTGATTATTGTGGTGGCACTGCTTTTAAGGCTCATTCTCAAAACGGCTTTAAAAATCGAAAATGCGGCTGGTGAAATCTGGACGCAAGGCAAATTAGTCGCCAATAATACTATTCACATTCCCATTTTCCTTTCTACAACAAACCTTGTAGCAGGTGAAATATTGGGCAATGCACAAGAAATTTATAAACAAGCGAAGGTGGTGGAGAGCCATATTGAGGGCTGCCCGGGCTGCCCTGCTTGTATGCTTTCAAAAAATTAACGGCAAAATGTCATTGCGAGGAACGTGGCAACTGAGGGGTCTAAAATATTGATTTTCAACGAGTTATTAATTTTTTATTATGACAATAGTTTTAATGCTCATCACTATACTGGCAGTACTTGCATTAGTTATCGTTTTGATAATTAGTCTGGCAAGTATTCACAAGTCGTTACAACATATCGGCGGCAGAGGGGATAGCTTCTTAGCAAAATTGCGTCTGGGGCTTCGCGCTATCGAAACGGAAACGGGGCATCTACCCACTGAAGTAACCAAATTAAATAATGGACTTACACAAGTAGGAGAAGGATTAAAAGCCGTGGACGATTCGCTTGTACAGTCAATCAACGCAGCACTCAAACAAAAAAATTATAATTAATATGGATGCACTTTATGTTTTATGGATAATCCTCTTGGTCGTTACCGTTTTGGTACTGCCTTTCATTGTGAACCTTCTTAACAATGTTTTGAAGGCTGCACGCAATACAGAACGCTATTTCCGTGAAATGCTCGATGCAGGAATGGGCATTGCCAATAATACCGAGCATATTAAAGCCCTCAATAGCACCATTGAAGTGGCATCGGGTATTTTGAATGTAGCGGGTCAAATTAATGAACATTCAGCCGCATTGGGTGGTGCACTAAAAAGTAGAGCTGAAAAAAATCAATAAAATATGTTGCATACTTTAACAGTCATTACATTAGCCATAGTAGCATTAGTCGTTTTGCTATTGGTTATTTATCTTGTCCTAATTATTGTGGCTTTACGAAAAGTAGGTAATTATTTGGAACAATTAGCGGGTGGTTTGCAAAAAATAGCGGATGACTCAAAACCACTGTCAGGGCATTTAGGCACAATCAATGGCGCATTGAGCCAATTGAATGAGGGTCTCGGCTCTGTTGATAACAATTTAGTGCAAATAGCCAAAGTATTAAAATTAGTATAATTTCATTTAAATAAAAATATATGTGCTTCCAAAACCTGCCAATCAAATTTGATAAAGACGGCAATGCCTCCCTCAAAGAGAACGTTGCTAATCCGTATCAATATAAGGTCGTGAAATTAGATGAGGAACAAGACAAGCTGAAAAGCCTCTTAGCCAGAAATGGTTTCATCAAAAATATTGACTACGACCCCGTAACCCGCGTGGCGGGTGCTTTGGCTTTCCATAGTGTTGTGGATTTGCAAAACAAAAAAGTTTTGTCCACTAACTCTATGGCAACACTGTTTAGGGGCTATGAAATCATTTTGAAAGGACGCGACCCGCGTGATGCTGCCTATATCAGTAGCCGTGCTTGTGGTGTTTGTGGGGGCGTACACGGAACAACGGCAGCATTAGCCATTGAAATGGCATTGGGCATTACACCACCACCGTTGGGTTTGGTGATGCGGAATATCCTGTTGGCTATTGAGTATTTATATGACCACCCTTTGCACTTGTTTCTTTTGGCGGGTCCCGATTATTCGGAAGAATTGGTCAATGAAACGAATCCAGAACTCGTTGTTGCGGCTGGTAAAACCAAAACTAAATCGGGTCATATACACGGATACAATACAGTTCTGGATATTATGAAGGATTTGAATCCCCTCAAAGGGAAATTATATCTTGAAGCCTTGTCTATGACTCGGGTAGCACGGGAGGCTTACGTGTTGATTGGGGGCAAATATCCGCACCCTCAAAGCGTGATACCAGGCGGTCTTTCCGTCACCGTCACCATTACGACGCTCAACGAACTATATCATCGCTTAATCAAGTTTTTTGACTACGGGCAAAAGGTAGCCACCATTTGGGATGATGTTTTCGATTTTTTCCTCGAACAAAACCCCGCCTACGCAGATTGTGGTGTAAGACCAGCAAATATGGTGGATACAGGCGTTTGGGATAGACCCGGCGTTTATGATGCCAGTTATGCCAATGCTGATAAATGGGGAGAAGCCCGTTGGGCAACCCCCGGCGTTGTGGTTAATGGGGAACTTATTACCACCAAATTGCAACAAGTGAATGTGGGTTTGGAAGAATTTGTAGAACATTCTTACTATGAAAAATGGGACGGACATCGCTTCAAAACTGACCCCGCTGGTACCCCCCTCAGTCCAAATCACCCTTGGAACAAGGAAACTGTACCAAAACCGGGTAAACAAAACTGGAAAGACCGTTACAGTTGGGATACCTCCCCAACTTGGGATAGAATGCCGATGGAAGCGGGTGCTTATTCAAGATTGTATATCACTGCCAAAGCCCAAAAACTGCAAGCAAGCAAATTTTTGGAAGCCACTGGGCATAGTTTAAAAATACACATTCCTGCCCATAATTTACCCGAAACAACACTGGAATGGAAAGTACCTGAAAAATGGAATGCCTTTGAACGCAACCGGGCAAGAGCGTACTGCATTCCATATTCCGCAATGGTAGCGATGGAAAATTGGATGATAGCACAACAATTGCTACGGGAAGGCAAAACATCCGTCAGCACCCCTTATGAAATTCCTAAAAAAGGCGTTTTTATGGGCATGGGTGCTTGGGGTGCCGGTCGGGGCTTTTTAACACACCACCTCGTGATTGAAAATGGTGTGATAGCCAACTACCAAATTATTACACCTTCTACCTTAAATGCTGCACCGCGCACGCCGTGGGGTGCGCTCGGACCATATGAAGAAGCCGTTTTGAATACGCCGCTTATTGAACAATTTAAGAATGTTGAAGATTTTCAAGGCATAGACATATTGAGGGCTATTAGGAGTTTTGACCCTTGTATGCCATGTACAACACATATCATGGACAACGACAGCAATCATGTCGTCACCCGTGAAGTAACAACTTGTGCCTGTGGACTGGAATAAAAGAACCGTATTGGGCACTATTGGATACCACAATCTATCCAATCACTCCATTGCTCCATTGCTCCATGATAAGATTATGCAATTGGAGTGGTCGAAGCGCATTTCTGTTGAAGAAATGAATTGGGGTCCGATAGCTATTGTCCAATGGTTTCAATCATTGGAAACGCCGTTTGAACGGGTTGTTTTGTTTACCGCCATTCAGCGTCCAAAACGAAAAATTGGGGATGTAACCATTTTTAAATGGGGCGGTAAAACACCCAATGAAAGAGAAATTCAAGCCCGTATTGGCGATGCAGTTACAGGCGTTATTTCACCTGAAAACCTGTTGATTATAGGAGAATATTTCAAGATATGGCCCGAAGAGGTGTATATGATTGATGTAGAACCCGGTCCAGAAAAAGCAGGTGAAACTTTGACACTCAAAGTAGGCGAAAAAGTAATGGATTACTTGAAAACCCTTGAAATAGTCTGCCAATATGGTTGTACGAGTACCGATAATTTTGTAGTTTTACAAGGTGATAAAATTCCTATCAAATGAATGGTCAAACACCTGATAATAATAATGCAGAATTAAATTATCTTTTTTGGAAAGATGAAATTCTTCAAGTCATGTATTGGCTTTATGGGGAAGCGTTGAGCAAAAAAGTAGCGGGCAAGCAGTTAGAAGGGCTGTTGAATTGCCCTTTTTCTGTCTTAAAAATACACTTTAACAAGCTCATTGATGAAGGTTTTTTGCTCCACACGCTCGAAGATGAAGCTGACCATTATGAACTGACCGATAAAGGGCGCAAAGAGGCAGGGCGGCACTTTGCCACCGCTTTTGATGGTCTGCAAAAGGCAGGACATGGCGAATGCGGTCCCGATTGCCCATTTTGTTATGGTGAAAATGGTGAAAAATTGGATGATTGTGTCCATGATTGCGCGTCAAGTCATATTCATACTCATACATAAAATTTTACACCCCCTCAGTATTTTTAGGTTTTATAGCGTTTAAAAAGGGATAGTGAACAATTTTCATTTCATAAAATATAGGAAACCAATATTTTATTCATCTTTCATCATTTCCTTAGCACTATGCAAAAAATATATTACAGCGATAAAGAATATGAACAAGTGCTACTCACATTGAGCGTGGTAACGGAAAAATTGCACAATACAGAAGATGAAGAGACAAAAGAGTTAGTAACAATCCTGATGGAACATTTTGATGTCATTCATCGAGAAGCCATATCCCGTTTATGGTCAATATTGGAAATAAAACAGCCAGATTTGTGTGAAAAAATAGTAAAAGAGGATTATACAGTGCGTAATTTATTGGCACTGTATGACTTGATTGAGTTTGAAGGTATAAAAAAACCTGTTGAGCCACCGCCTTTTGTGCCTTATGACCAAGTAACCATATTGAAATATTGAAATAATTACCCGAATGACAGAACAAGCCAAAATGCCTAAAATACTGATTGTAGGAGTAGGTAATGAATTGCGTCAAGATGATGCCTTTGGGCTGCTGGTTGCGAGGGAATTGATTAAAAACAAAGAATATCCCTCCAATGTGATGGTTCAAGAAATAGGCATTGGGGGTATTCATTTAGTACAAGAACTTCATGCTCAATACGATATTTTAGTCATTTTAGATGCTGTCAGTTGGGGAGGCAAAGCAGGGGATATTTACTGGCGCAGTGCCGACACAAGTGACATCAACGAATTGCCAAAAGCTGAAAAAAGAAATTTCTTAGCAGATATGCACTATACAACCCCCGTACGTGCTTTGATGCTTGCCAAAGCGGTGAACGTGCTTCCACCCGAGGTCTATATTTTAGGCTGCGAAGCACTGACTACGGCAGAATTTGAAATGGGCATTAGTAATGAGGTGAAAGAAGCTATTCCCAAAGCCATAGCACAAATTAATACATGGCTTGAAACGACAATTGGAAGGCTTAATTATCAAGAATAAATGTTGTCATATTTATCTAAAAAATAAAACGCATAAAAATCATGGAACAAAATATTCATAATCGGAAGCAAGATGAGGAACTTATACAACCTAAAAAAGGCAGTTCCCGTTTTTTATCCCATCTGAATCTCAAAGATATTTTTGAGCCCATCCTTATCAAGCGCGTTCAAATTTTGAAAGGAGCAGGGATAACGCTCCTAGTGATAGTTGTCGGTATTGCGGTTTGGAATAAATATTTCAAAGCACCAACGGGTACTCAATTAGTAGATAAAATGGTTGAGGCTGCGGGCAATATGGAAACATGGAACAATTTAAATCATGGTAAATTTGTTCGTACACAACGGCTTTATAACCAGACAGGCGAAAAACTGAGTGAAACTGTCGAAACCGTTTACTTTGAAAAAGGAAATGGGAATATAGAGTTATTGTTGGAAGCCAATCACCCTGGTCAAGGGGCTGTTACTATTGGCAAAGACGCTACGGGTTTTTGGGCACTTCAAGATGGGCATTTTGTTGATGCCGATGCTAAAGCTAAAGAAATGGGTATGAAATGTAATTCCCAATGGTGTCAACCCAATTGTGCCATGAAAATGGCATTTTATCGTTTTTCAATGCCTTTCAAATTGAAAGATAATGGTGTCATAGCTGAAAATGGCGGAAAAAACGAACTCTTCCAAATAGTGAATATCAGCTATACCCCAGAAGTGGGCAAAGATAAATGGGTTTTCCAAATTGACAAATCAAGCCACCTCATTGCCAAAATGGAGTACGACCATAAAACAGATCAAGGTCAAACCCAGCCAGAAGAATTTTTCTTGACAGATTATAAAAAAGAGGGCAGTTTAAATATCAGTCATAAATGGATGCGTTATTGGGGCAATGGTAAGCCATTAGAAGAAATTACTTTCTCTGATTTTGATTTTCAAACCAGTCTCCCCAAACAATTTCATGAGCGACCTAATGAGTTGACAAGTGCTACAACTACGAAATGATATTTGAATGAGGAACTCTGAATTTTAAAACTCGTCAGTCCAATAAGAAAACAGCAGAGTAACGGATTTAGATAATGTTGCATCATACAGCTTCCCAAAGAGTTGACGAAGTGATGCAATATAGTAGGTAAGGTTGTGGGAGTAAAATATCTCTCAACATTTTGTCATTTTTTATATAAAATACCAACCAAATCGACAAATTTAGCTTCTTTTGGCATACGAATTTGTATAATTATTGAAGATGCTATTGTCAATATCCCTATCAATATTATGGCGTATTGAATACCAAAAAAATCTGCCGTCACGCCTGAAATAATTGCCCCAATTGCATAGCCTAAATCTCGCCAAAGTCGAAATGTACCAACACTTTCGGCGCGTTGATTGGGGTTTGTAGCTTGCGCTATGGTTGATAAAAACGTGGGATATACCAACGCTGTACCCAAACCGAGAAGGGCAGAAAGGGCAGCTAAACTCGTAAAAGAAGTTAGAAAGGGCAATAAAATAATCGCAATACCTTGTAAAAGCATACCCCAAAAGAGCATTTTCTTTTTAGAATATATATCAGATAATTTGCCTGTTACGAGTTGCCCCATGCCCCATACTGAGGGGTATATAGCTGTGATAATACCTATATTATTATTATCAAATTTTAATTGAAGCAATAAAATGGGTAATAAACCCCAAATCATACCATCATTGAGGTTGTTGATTAGCCCTGCTTGGGTGACAGCACTCAATGTTTTGTCTTTAAAAGTGGTTGTCCAAAAAACGGTTTCATTTTTTAGAATTGTTGATGTTTTGGCTTCTTGTGAAACAAATGTTTTAGTGTCTTTTACCCAAATCCATGACAATAAAAGACCTAAAACAGATAGGAAAATACCGATATAAAACGGATAAGGTCGGATGCCATAATTTTGAGCAATGTAGCCCGTTAAAAATGCCACAATACCGACGGCTAAATACCCTGCAAATTCATTGATGCCCATTGCCAAACCCCGTTGTTTTTCGCCTACCAAATCCATTTTCATCACAACGGTACTGCTCCAAGTTAGCCCTTGACTAATACCTAATAAAACATTAGCGACAACAACCCATGCCCAATCATTGGCATAAATCAATAAAATGGGTATCGGTAGAGCGATAATCCACCCAATAACTAATAGGTTTTTACGCCCTATTTTATTCGCTAATCGCCCTGTAAAATAGTTAGCAATAGCTTTTGTAATCCCAAAAGCCACAATAAATGATAGAATAGCTGATTTTGATGATAAGCCAAATTCCATTTCAGCTAATTGTGGAATGATGGAACGTTCTAAGCCAACCATGCCGCCCACAAAGGCATTAACAATCACCAATAAAGCGAATTGCTGCCAATTTTCTTTAAGCCCTAATTTTATGCTATCCTCTTTCATGAGATTAAGTTAATTTATGGATAGTGATGGAAAGAAGATTTAAAGTATCAATACTGCCAAAAGCCTCGCCTTTCTCAAAATCGCCTTCGTTTTGAGCCATTGTATTAGTTAAATGAGCAAAGCACACGACACTTTTCTGCTTTGCCTCCGCAAATGCGTAGAGTGCCGAAGCCTCCATTTCAACGCAAGTAACATTTTCTTTTCCCATTGCTAAAATAGCTCTTGGCGTTTCTCTATAAGGTGCATCCGTTGTCCAACTTTTAGCTTTAAAATAGGGACAATCATCCGTTGTTATGTTATCACATAATTTCTTGTTTAAAGTTTCAGCTAAACGTGCTGTATTACTTGGGGTTAAATAATGATAACTCGTTCCTTCATCTCTGATGGCTTCTGTTATTAAAGCAAATCTTTTATTAGATATGGGTTGGTTTATTATCCCCGCAGAAGTCACACTGATAAGATGTTTACATCCCGATACAAATAACTGTTCTGCTACCAAAACAGCATAAGAGGCTCCTACAATGCAAGGAATGATACCTATTTCTCTATTATCTATCCTGAAATTGTATAATTTTGAATGATAACAAGCCCAACAATCATTCTTTTCTGCTTGACCTGTTTTTAAAAGATACGCTACTAAATCACCATCGGGATCTAAAACACAAATGTCAGGCACATGGCAATCTGAAATGGATTTTTGCCTTCTGGCTTCTCTCAATAGATTTTCGGGAAGAAATACTGAGGGGGTGTCATAATCTTTATTTGAAACCAAAGGAATGTTTAGGTTGTCGTTCATTCAATTGTTTTTGATGCAAAGGTATATACATCATTTTTACCAAAATTTATCATAAGATAAATAATCACTTCAAGCCCCGGATTCTGCTGAGGCTGACTTGCGTGATACCCAAATACGAAGCGATGTATTTTAAAGGCACTCTTTGTAAAACATTGGGGGTTTCTTTCAACAAAGCATTATAGCGTTCTTCGGCGGAATGAAACTGAATGCTTTCGACTCTATTAACCGTATCGACATACGCGACTTCAAATATTTTTCTGAACAAGCGTTCTATATCAGGAAAGGAATCATAGAGTTTAAATAATTGCGTAGAATTGATGCCAATGACCTCCGAATCTTCAAGAATTTGTATGCCTTTGCGCGAAGGTCTGCCCGAAAACAGGCTTTCAACCCTTGCAAGAATGCTATTTTCAAAAGCAAAACACTCTGTTACATCAATATCACCTTTGAAATAATAAATGCGCGCCGCGCCTCTACTGATGAAATAAATCGTTTTGCAAGTATGCCCAATGGATTGTAAATCCTTATTTTTCTTTATAAAAATAGGCTGACTTATTTCAGTTATAGCGTTGATAGCTTCTTCTGAAAGCTGATTGTATTTTTTGAAGTATTCGATGAGTGAATCCAATATTTATTTTATTTTTTAGTTCTCAATCATTTTCGTCCTGTTTTTTACTTCATCAAAGCTATCGTCATAATCTGTCCGCAACGTTCCCATCATTCTATCCCACAAAGCAAAATAAAGTCCATAATTCCCTTTGAAATACTGATAATGTAAATTGTGATTGACTGATGTATTGAGCCATTTTCCAAACCAATTTCGGTTTTTACTAATAAACAATAGTGAAACCCGTGCCCAAGCCCATATCGCTATCATAATGACTGGATAAAGATAAGTATTTTGTCAAAATATAGCGTCCACCAAGCATATATTCTCTGTCGGTATTGAGCATAAAATTCAACCGCAAGCGGTTTGTCAAAGCTATATCTTCTCTGCCCAATTGAAAACGAAATTTACCATCACTATCTACCCTTGCATCAGCTACTAAAAACATGGGTAGCGTATAAGCGATGCCCAAAACAGCTGCTTTACGGTTATTTTTATTGCTTTTTTGTCCGAACATATTGGTATCTTCACTACCGAATATGTTTTTATCTTCCGTAGGATTGAATTTTTTAAAATGATAATCAAAGCCAACGTAAGGCAATAGCCATTGCATTTTGCCAATATATCTGCCAAAAGTTGTCTCACTTTCATAACCTCTTCGGTCATTTAAACCCAAATGCCACAGCGTTTGAAAAATCCAACGGGCGTTGCTGTGATTTAAAAGACCATCGCTGCCATTGCTTTCTAAGCCAATTTTAGCCATTGTGTAATACGGATTGTGCGCTTTGTGCATGATGTGCATCGCCGCTTTTGCATCGGGAACTTCGGGATTTGGCGGCGAATTTTCGTAACTAAATATCCTGCCCATGCCCGCCGCCATGTGGTACAAAATATGGCAATGAAAAAACCAATCGCCCGATTCGGTTGCTGCAAATTCCATTGTATCCGTTTCCATCGGCATTATATCTAAGCTGTGTTTAAGCGGGGCGTAGTCACCTTGCCCGTTCAAAACGCGGAAAAAATGTCCGTGTAAATGCATCGGATGCCGCATCATTGAACCATTGTACAGGATAATTCGGACGTTTTCGCCTTGTTTTATCAATATTTTATCCGTTTCTGAAATTGATTTATTGTCCATTGTCCAAACGTAACGATTCATGTTGCCCGTTAATTCAAACCGAATTTCTTTAGTTGGCGCATTGGGTAAAGTCGTTTTTTGAGTTGAACGCAGCATTGCATAATTTAATGTTGTTATGTCGCTTGATACTGAGGGGGTACTTTTCATCGCTTTATTTCCGTGATTCATACCCGTACCCGCCATTTTGCCCATTCCCTTATCTTTCACATCGTTATCTTTCATTTTCATTGTGTCCATTTTCATTCCTTCCATATTACTGTGATTCATGCCTTTCGTATTGTCGTGATTCATACCTTTCATACCGGGCATTTTGTTACCCGTAATTTCAGGATACATCACACTGTTCATATCCATTTTTTGCGCTGACATATTCATGCCCATATCCATCATATTACCGTTTATATCCATCATGGCGTTCATCATTTTCATGCCTTCAAAATATTTCAATTTAGGCATTTCGGGAACGGTCATTTCCATGCCATTTCCGAGAAATAAAGACGTGAATTTGGTGCGGTCTTCGGGCGTTGCTTTCAATTCATAACTCATATTATCGGGAATAATGACCGTAAAATCGTAGGTTTCCCCATTGCCAACGGTGAATCTATCCACCTCAACGGGTTCAACATCTTTACCATCATTGGCAATAACGGTCATTTTTCCACCTGCATATTGCACCCAAAAATAAGCAGAAGAGCCGCTATTAATTAATCGAATGCGCACCTTATCGCCTTTTTTATATTGGTTTTGCTTTTGAGTCACTTGTCCATTTATCAAAAAACGGTCATAGTAAATATCGGCTACGTCCATTGGCAAAATCCGCTTCCAATCGCTCAATAATTTAGTACCGAAATACCCTTTTACCAACGCCTCGCCATAGCTTTGAGTTGACCTTTTTTTAATTGAATACCAATCTGTTGCGGTATGCAAACGGCGGTTTATTTCACTCGGATTTTCATTTGTCCATTCGCTCAAAACGACCACTTCTTCGGGAAGCCCCCCGACCCCCAAGGGGAGCGTAAGCAACTCCCCCTTTGGGGATCGGGGGGCTATAATAAACGCCCCGTACAAACCTATTTGCTCTGTCAAGTCGTGTGAATGATACCAATATGTACCATTTTGGACAATCGGAAAAGTAAAAAGATGGGTCGTATTTGGCAATATCGGCGCAGTCGTTAAATAGCTAACACCATCATATTAATTCGGTACAATTAAGCCATGCCAATGCATTGAAGTGGCTGTTTTCAAGCGATTATGCACATAAATCAAAGCCGTATCCCCCTCAGTAAAATGCAACGTTGGAGCGGGAATTTGACCATTTATTGCCATTGCCACTGCGTTTTTACCCGTAAAATTGACAGTAGTATCGCTTACGTATAAGTCATACCTTACCGTTTTTGAGGGCGTGTTAGTGGCACTTGTTTTTATGGGATTAACGCTGGATTTTGCCTTAGATTTATCAGATGTAATGGGCTTATTATCCATTTTTTTAGTGTCCATGTCCATCTTTTTTTCTTTAGAAGGCTCTTTTTTAGGCATAGGCATATTATGCTCTTGTGCAGATGCCGAAAAATGGAGGGCTAAGCTCAAAGCCATTGGTATTATTATTTTCATTATTTTATCATTTTTATGCGTTAAAACGACTTTATTGGCAGTTGGATTTGTGGTTTGAATAGACATAATGTATTGTTTTTTAAATTTTAATGATAATAAAATGCTTTAAATATGCCTAAAATGGCTTAAAATAGGCAAAATACTGAGGGGGGCTCTTTCCCTCTTTTCAATGATGCTTATAATAACCTGCGCCTTGTATATCGTTCCATGCGGTCGTTTTGTGGCAGGAGTAACATTGATTGACCACTGCATTCTCCTGACCGGCAATTTTTTTAGAAATCATCGAAAAGTGCATCATATAGTGGCTCGGGGGTGCTTGATGACATTGAGCGCAAGCAATTGAGCGCACTGACGGATGCTGAAACTTCGGAATCGTCCATTGACTAGTGGCGTGACAGGAAGCGCAATTTTGCCCTAACAAACCGACGTGTTTGTCTTTGGTACTGTGGCAATTGGCACAATTGAGTGTTGCTTCAAGTCCCGAAACCAAAGGATAATCCGAAGATGGCAGCGGATTATTCGGCTGATTGGGCATATTCACTCCGCTATGTATCAATTTTGTACCGATTCGTGCCAATGCTTCGTGGTTCATCGCACGTAAGTTCACGTCCGCACCTCGATGCTCAATATGATAGGAAGCACAGTTGCCAATATTTTCATGAAAAGCCGTTGGTTGCCTCCCAAGTAACGCTTTATTATCTGCATGACAACTCACACATATTCATCATATCCATGCCTTTGTCCGTTATCGTTAATCCTTGGTCGAACGAGGCTTTGTCCATGTTGCTTTGACCTTTTCATCATGTCTTTCCCCGATTGCGTCATATACAGCCCTTGATGTATCATTTCCATACCTTTATCGTCCATATCTTTGTTGGTCGTTTCGCCTTTATTCACGTTGCCCATATCGTGACCCATAGAGCCATGTTCTTCCTGTTGCCCGTTGTTCATCGCCACTTGTCCAGATTTTATCATCCCTATTCCTTCGTCCATCATGGCTATTCCCTTGTCAGTCATAGCTTTGTCTTTGGCTATTTCGCCTTTATCCACCATCTCTTTGCCTGATTTCACGGTTTCCATACCTCGATAAACCACGTCCATACTTGTTACAGAGTCTTTTTTAGAATTTCCAACAACCTTGTTACCATTATTATCCTTATTGCCGCAACTGACGATAAAGACAGACGCAAACACGATGATGAATAAGCCCGTTATTTCGCCCCTCGTTGTCCGCTTTTCCATTGTCGAGCGCACATTGTTCGATTGGAAAAACATACTTTTTATTGTTGTAAAAAATGATGTAGTAATAATGATTAATTTTATTTTATTAATTAAAATGCAAAAACGGAAGATTTTAAAATTGAATTTTGACCCCCTCAGTATATCCGTCTATAATGTGTCAATAATTGGTCGGACGTTTAGGAATCTTTTAAAAATCTAAATGGTGGATAATATTTCAGCCTTAAAACCCGCTTTTTGAACAATGGCTTTTATGTTATTCCCTTTTAAATGCTCTGTTTGAACGGTAAGCACTTTTTGAGGATTATTAGTATCCATCTCCCATTTTTTGATGTCTGGATTGGCATTTAAAAATGGTGTTACTGATGCAATACAGCCACCACAATTAATATTTGTTTTTAATTTTATTACTTTCATTATCTATTTTTATTAAATGATGCATCATTTTTCAATACCACAAAGAATCAATGCAATTACCCAAGGCAGCATAAAAATTAACAAAATCCATTTGAAATCTGAACCAATCATAAAGTTGACAACTGTCATAGTACCTATTGAACTGATGCCAGAAAGGGCAACAAGCCCATAAGCTCCGCGTGTACGTGTATGAAATGAGGTGAATGCAATATAAATAGTCAATAATCCCGTTGTGAAAATGTAACTGCCCATTACCAAAAGCAGAAATCCGCCAAATGCCAGTATTGACGCTGAATAAGGTTTGAGTTTTATCATTTACTCAAGACTTTTTTTAGTATCATTAAGCATATTGTTTAAACACCAGTTACAATACCAGTTCGCAAAAAAGAAAGAAAGAATTTTATAATACCATTCTGTTGGCAGTAAGTAACTAATAGACATTTTTGCAATAGCGTTGTTTTTAGAAGTAGAAATATCAAACCACATACGATACCAAGACATAATAATAATTTTTGCTTCACCGAATGTTTCCCATTCTTTGAATTTGTTTTGTTCCCATTTTATAACCGTTTCACTAAAATCCATAGTCATACCCAACATCTTTCCATACCACCGATAGCTTGCACCGACCCCAGTCGTATTCTTTGAAAGTTGTTCCAACTTCAATTTACTGCCCATCATCATCATGCAACTCTCGGTCATATGCATGCCTGTTTTATAAAAATCATCCATGTGTGCAAATACTTTTGCAGGGGTTGAATGAATGAGAATGCTTTTTGATTTAGTTATCATTTTAAATTATTTCTTAATTCTTTTCTTCATTTTCGAATCCATATTATTGGAAAAACAATGTAAAGTACAAGCCATTGCTTTGTAATTATTATGAACATCTCCAATGACTTTACCATTAGCATCTAAAATGGTGCATGTTTCAGAATCTGTATTTTGCTTTACTTGATAAACTACAGCACCGTTAGCATTGTAATATGTTGTACCATCTTTCCCCATTCTGCCAAGCGTTCGCCCTTTAGAATTCACTAAAATACCACCTGGTAAGAGAAACGCCATAGGCTTACCATTGGCGTTTTTCACGATGCTATCCATTGTGACAGAACCCAATTTAGTACCGTTAATATAAACATCTCCTTTTGAATCAATCACACGTCCTTTTGAATCAACGGTTTGTGCAAAAAGGTTTTGACTAATAAACCCTATGACGAACAAAATAACAATTGATAATTTTTTCATTTTATGAAATTTTAAAATTGATTTACAAAAAATTATACTTTTGACTAGTAGCCAGCAAGTACTATCCAATTTAATTGTTCAGTATTTAATATTTGATTTTATAGCTAAAATAATGCAATGCAGCGCAAAGGTGAGTATCTTTTTAGGGATAAATAATGACGAATATCAGTGAGAAGAATGACGATGGTCGGGCTATAAGCGATATATAAAACTATTGAGCCGACTACAAAAAAGGCAGTATAAATTCGCATTCGACCATGCAAGCCAAACAAGCGTCAATGCAATTTTTCATATTTTTCATTTGAAAAAATTTAGTTTGTGAAAGGCTTCCCACAATACAAATGCAAAAATATGTGCTTTATTACTATAATTTGTTACACAATTCTTTTAATAAATTGCATAGTTCACACATTAAATAAATGGTCAAATGTCTATTTTTAATAAAAAAAATGTTGCGCCCTTTCGGATCGCAACATTTAAAGGAGGCATTTATTTAAGTTAAATCACTTATTTTACGGAAAATACTGAGGGGTGAATATTGCTAATAAGTTATCGTTAATCTAGCACCTAACCCATATCACTGATCGTAATGCGAAGAAACAGATAGGTTTTTGGTCAATATATAACGCCCACCTATCATATACTCTTTATCTGTATTGACCATCAAACTCATCCGCAGCCGCTTGGAAACATGAATATCTTTTCTTTTCAATTGAAAACGGACATGCCATCTGTAAAAACTTCGGCTTGTGACATCACGAGCATCGGCAAAGTGTAGTTTACTCCTATACTCAAAACAGACCGATTGTTCTTCGTATTTTTTTGCCCAAATAGATTTTTATCGGGAATTGGTAAACCATCGCTGCCCATTGCTAAGGTTCTGTACCGCCAATCGAATTTGAAGCGTTTGTCCACGACGAATGTCTTCTATGATTTTGCCATCAAAAACCATATGCACTTGAAAAGGGCCGCCTGTTACTTGGGTGTAAACCTTTTTAATGCTCAAATTATAATCTTTATTTGAAAGACTAAATGTGCCTTTCAAACCGACATAAATACGGCTGATATAATGCTCGTCAATACCCGCTCGGATTTTAAAACCCGTCGTCATATCAATCTGACCTAAGCGAATACCGCGATTGATTGACTGTCGAATTTCAGCATCCAAAGAAGTCAATTGACCAATGCTATTGAAGCAGTCAGAGAGGTTGAAAATGCCAAGATTCTTTATTTCACCGACTCATAAAACCATCCTCAAAGTGGTAAATAATGGCAGCGGTATCGACGAAGATGTATTGGATAAAATTTTTATTCCTTTTTTCAGCACCCGAAAAAGTGTAGTGGTATTGGTTTGAGCTTGTGTAAACAAACTATGATGTTGCACAAAGGGCATATTCATGTGCAGAGTACTGAGGGGAAAGGCACTGCATTTAGCTTTCAATTTTAGATAACTTCTATAAACAAAATACCTACTCAGCTCTTATATATTGGCGCCGCGTAATAAAAATAAACGAGTTTTCAACTAATAAAAATAAAGTCCACACGCACCCTCTTTTTTCTTTGTGTGTGTTTGATTTTTCTTTGTATTCTTTGTTATATTTGTAGTGCTACTTAATTTATTGATTATCAATGTTTTATGAGGCTTAATAGAGACATTTATGGGTGTTAAAGGAGACAAAAATGGGTGGGTATGGAGACATTTATTATTTTTTGTCTCCATTATGAAATTTTTTTTATTTCTTTGCTAATAATTTGTAGTTGGAATGTTAAAGCATTGGTTTCAAATTCCAAGCATTTCAAGTTTGATTATAGGAATATAGATTTCTAATTTTATATAAATTTAGAATGATAGAGAAAAAAGAAATAGTACCATACAAAGACCCGGATTTGGTTATTTTACGGAATCCAGTCGCTAAAGCCAAATTTGGTTTGTCGTTGGTTCAGACAAAGATTTTATTTGAGGTAATTGCTTTTTTTAAAAACAATCCTGAATCTAAAATAATGCGCTTTTATGTGCGTGATTACCTCAATAAATTGGGTCTGGATAGCCACAATCTAAAATCTTATGTGGATGAAATAGAAGCCATGACCCGCCTGCATCTGCAAATACCCGAAGGCGAAACGCGTAAAGG